>JAYVVY010000257.1:0-7116 GCA_043786575.1 Ilumatobacteraceae bacterium | reverse complement strand
GTCGCGCTCGGCAACCTCGGAGGCCTCGGCCACAAGTTCCCAGCTGTCGTGGTCGGCCCAGGGGCGACCCATGCCCGGCCGCTGAGAGCCCTGGCCGGGAAAGGTGAACGCAAGCATGATGCGCTGAGCGTAGACGGTTACCGATGGGTACCTTCAGCTACCGGTGGGTAACGAGGTGATGGCCGGGCTTGGACGCCCGCTAGCCTCGTTTGGGTCACTCGCCCGAGTGGCGGAATGGCAGACGCGACGGACTCAAAATCCGTTGTCCGAAAGGGCGTGTGGGTTCGAGTCCCACCTCGGGCACTATTGGTTGCGGCGGGTCAGCTGCGTCGAGCGTTCGGCGGCTATGGCGGCGATGATTTCGGCGGCGGGGATTGCCGCCAGGATGGTTGACGTGTGAGCGGGCATGCGGCGGCACCAGTTGGGGTGTTCGTCGCCGAGGGTGCCTGGGTGGTTGGGGCGTTCGGTGCAACCGGCAAGGTCGTCGAGGGCGATCAGACACAGGCGCGCCGCGCTGGCTGCAACCTGGCGGTGCAGTTCTACTGAGGCGGCAACCCCGTTCGTTGCGGACACGGTCCGTTGCAGCTCGGCCGCCATCTCCGGGCTGCCGTCGGTGTGGTTCCACACGCCCATCACGGTGGGTAGGTCGTGGGTGGTGACGGTGGCCAAGTTGTGCTCCGGCCACGCCGAAGGGTTGGTGTCGAACCACCACACCTTCGTGCCCATGATGCGGCTGGCGCGCAGCGCGTCGTGCACCTCGGGCTCGACGGTGCCGAGGTCTTCACCGATGACGAATGCTCCTGCTCGGGTCGCCTCTAGTCGGATGATCGCCAACAGGTCGGTGGAGGGCAGGCGCACATACGTGCCGTCGGAGGGTGCACCGCCCTCGGGAATCCAGAACTGACGGAACAGACCCATCACGTGGTCGATGCGGAGGCCGGCCATGGATTGGCAGGCCGCGCGGACCATCGCGATGAACGGTCGGTAGTGCGCGGCTCGCAGGCGGGCAGGAATGAACGGTGGCAGCCCCCACTCTTGGCCGGCGGCGTTGAACGGGTCGGGCGGGGCCCCGATGCGCACACCGAGTGCCATCAGCTCCTGGTGCATCCAGGCGTCCGCACCGTCGGGCGAACATCCCACGGCAAGATCGCCGATCAGCCCTACATCGGCGTTGGCCGCAGTGCGCTCCAGCGTCCGCATAGCGAGCCACTGCAACCAGGCGTGAAAGTCGCAAGTAAGGGCGAACGGCGGGTCGTGCAATGGCAGATTGCGGACAGCACCGGATGAAGGGTTTCGGAACTCAGAAGGCCACTCGTGCCAGCGCGGACCCAGTCGTTCAGCGAGCGCATTCCACGTGCAGAACCGCCACAGATCGTCACCGTGCGCATCTGCCCACAGCCGCCATTCGGGGCTGTTCGAGTGATGCGTGAACCGCTCCATCAACGCCTGCCTTCGCGCAGGCCAGGCGAGGCTGCGGTCGATGAGACCACCGGCGTCGTTCCCCACCGGTGACACACCGTCGAGTGGAATCAGCAGCGGGTTCAGCCAGCGTCGCGAGCTCGGGTAGTAGGGGCTGGCTTCCTGCGGAAGGGTCGGCGCTGGCGCGTGCAGTGGGCTGAGCAGCAGCGAGGTGCCACCGCGTGCCGCGACCTCCTGCCCGAGCAGCTCGACATCGCGCAAGTCGCCAATGCCCCAGCCATCGGCCCGCCAGAGCGAATACACCTGCGCAGCGATGCCCCAACCGGCGGGTGCCTCGAGACAGGTGGCCGGCGCGCTGACCAGCGTGGTGACCGGGCCACCATCCAGTGGGGCCAGCAAGTGATAGCCGGCCGGCAGCGCGGCGGGTACGGAGTCGACCTCGCCCCAGTCGCTGCCGTCCTCCAGCGTGAGATGGCAGCGATCGTGCAACCTGTGTGTGCTGCCTTGGTCAATGAACCACATCGGCGGCGAAGTCGGTGCCGTTCCCATCGCGTCGCGCAAGAAGTCGCGGGTGGCCGCGAGCGTGTCGTGCCATGTGCCGTCGACCTCGAAATACCCGTCGGCAATGCCCCAGTCGTCGTACACGCAGCCATTGTGCCGCTTCGTACACTCTGCGCATGGCCTCCGCGATGGTGAAGTGGCAGTTGAGGAAGACGAGTGCCCGTCTGCGCACGCTGCGCGAGGAGCTGGCCGTCATCGACGAGCAGCGCATGTACGTGGTCGACGACGCGGACGACTTGGAGCTGCGGGCCGTCGTATCTGACTCGCCGATGGCGCGCTCCGAGGCCAACGCTGCAGGCGGCCACGCGGCTGCATACGGCAAGGCTCGGGCGCACATCGTCGACGAGATCGCGCGGCTAGAGGTTCGCCAGGACGAGCTGCTCGACCGGTTGTCGGCACGATGATTCGTACGACGTGCTTGAATGTGGGCCGGGCAACACTCTGCCTGACCGGGCCGAAAGGACGCCATCGATGACCATCCGTGTGGTGATCGCCGAAGACGAAGCCATCATTCGCCTCGACCTACGCGAGACCCTCGAAGAAGAGGGTTACGAGGTTGTCGGCGAAACTGGGCGCGGCGATAAGGCAGTGGATCTGGTGCGCGAGCTGCGCCCCGACCTTGCGATTCTCGATATCAAGATGCCGCATATGGACGGGCTGGAAGCGGCCCGCATCATCAGCGGCGAGCGCATCTGCGGCGTCCTGATGTTGACGGCGTTCAGTCAGCGCGAGGTTGTTGAAGACGCCCGCGATGCAGGTGCTCTCGCGTACCTGGTGAAGCCATACCAGAAGAGCGATCTCATCCCCGCGATCGAGGTTGCCATTGGTCGCTTCCGCGAGCTGCAGCAGCTCAGCGGCGAGGTCGACGCGCTCGGCGAGCAGCTGGAGGCACGCAAGGTCATCGACCGCGCCAAAGGCGTGCTCATCGACCAACACGGGATGAAGGAAGGCGACGCGTTCACCTTCATCCAGCGAACCGCGATGAGCGAGCGCTCACGCATGCGCGATGTCGCCGACAGAGTTCTCGACGGCACTCTTCACCCGTGAAGATTCTGCTGCTGGACGGCAACTCGCTGACCTATCGCGCGTTCTTCGCGCTACCCACCGACATGGCTACCGCCTCCGGGCAGGTGACCAACGCGGTGTTCGGGTTCACCTCCATGTTCATCTACATGGTGAAGGACCAGCAACCCGACGCAGTCGTCGTTGCGTTTGATCGCCCGGAGAAGACGTTCCGGCACGAAGCCGATCCGAACTACAAGGCGCAGCGCGAAGCGGCTCCCGACATCCTGCGCCAGCAGATGGGCTTGGTGCGCGAGGTGCTGGCCGCGCTGAATATCACGGTGCTCGACCTGGCCGGCTGGGAAGCCGACGACATTCTCGCAACGCTCGCCGAGCAGGCCAAGCAGCAAGGTCACGACGCAATCATCGTCACCGGCGACCGCGACAGCTATCAGTTGGTCGAGGACCCGCACGTGCGCGTGATGTACAACAAGCGCGGCGTCAGCGACTACGCGCTCTACGACGAGGCAGGCATCGCCGAGAAGACGGGCGTGACGCCGACGCTCTACCCGCAGTACGCAGCATTGCGTGGCGACCCCAGCGACAACCTGGAAGGTGTACCAGGGGTGGGGGAGAAGACGGCGGCCAAGCTGCTGAACCAGTACGGCAGCCTCGACGGAATCTTTGCTCACGTCAGCGAGCAGACGCCGAAGCTGCAGGCGTCGCTGATCGAGCACGAGGGCCGTGCGCGCCACAACTTCGAAATGATGACCCTTCGCCGCGACGCCCCAGTGTCCGTGGCGTTCGACACGTTGACAGTGGAGCCGAACGACGCGGAAGTGAAGCGTCTCTTCGACTTTCTCGAGTTCCGCGCGTTGCACGATCGGCTCTACGAGGCACTGGCCACCTTCGGAATCGGCGCGGCAGCGGGGGCGATTCCGTTGGCGCCATCGGGCGATGTGTTGGAGGCCGAGGTCACCGACGTCGCCGACTCGACGGAGGCCGCTGCGCTGATTGCTGCGCAGCCGATGCTCGACCTGGTTCCCATCTGGGCCGGCGACGCTGGCCGCAGCGATGTGACCGGCCTTGCGATCGTCACCGACGCCGATGTTACACAAGTCGCGTGGTTACCGGCTGATGTCGTGCACGCGCCGGAAGTGTTGGCGGCGCTTAGCGGTCATGCTGGCTGGCGTGGCCACAACGCGAAGGCGCTGATGCGTTGGCTGCTGGACCAGGGCGGCGCAGTGCCCGGCTTGCGGTTGGACACTGCGATTGCCGCCTATCTCATCGACCCGGCGGACACTCGCTACGCGTTGCGCGACCTGCTGCAGCGCTACACGCGCTTCCAGTTGCCCGACGATGGGGCAGCGTCGAGTGGGCAGCTCGACTTCGGTGGCGGCCCGGATGAACGCCAGCTCGCTGCACGCGGCGCACTCGCGGTGGCCCACCTGTCGGCCGCTCTTGAGGCGTCGCTGGAGAAGCAGGGCATGGCCGATCTCTATACGTCGATCGAGAATCCGCTGGTCGGGGTTTTGGCCAAAATGGAGCACGTTGGCATCGCAGTCGATGTCGCCGAACTGACGCAGTTGAACGCACGCCTCACCGCTGATGTCGAGCGACTTGGGGCCGTGCTGCAAGAAGTTGTCGGTCGGCCGTTCAACATCAACTCGCCAATTCAGCTGCGCGAAATCCTGTACACCGAGCGCGGACTGGCCCCCGGCAAGAAGACCAAGACGGGCTTCAGCACCGACGCCGCCACGCTGGAGAAGCTGCGCGACGAGTGGCCCGAGTTCATCGACCCGCTGTTGCAGTACCGCGAAGTCGAGAAGCTGCGCGGTACGTACGGCACTGGTTTGTTGGCGGAGGTCGCGCCCGACGGTCGCATCCACGCCACGTTCAATCAGACCGTTGCGCGCACAGGTCGTCTGTCCAGCGACCAGCCCAACCTGCACAACATCCCAGTGCGCAGTGAAGAGGGCAAGTTGTTCCGGAAGGCGTTCATTCCGGCGCCTGGCTGCCAGCTGCTAGTGGCCGACTACAACCAGATCGAGCTGCGCTGCATTGCTCACCTCGCGCAAGACCCGGGGCTGATCGAAGCGTTCACCAGCGGCACCGACATCCACAACGCGACGGCCTCACGAGTGTTCAGCGTGGAGCCGAGCGCGGTGACGACGGAGCAGCGGTCGAAGGCGAAGATGGTCTCGTACGGTCTCGCCTATGGGATGGAGGCGTACGGGCTGGCCCAGCGGCTATCGATTCCTACCAGCGAGGCCGCGGTCATCCTCGACGCCTACTTCGTGGCCTTCCCCAACGTGAAGGACTACATGGACCGTACGGTCGTGGAGGCCCGCATGCGCGGCTACACCGAGACGTTGTTCGGCCGCCGCCGCCCGATTCCAGAGCTGTCCAACAGCAACTTCCGCATTCGCCAAGCCGGCGAACGCCAGGCGATGAACGCAGGTATCCAGGGCTTGGCAGCAGACATCTTCAAGGTCGCGCTGGTCCGCGTCGACCAGGCGCTGGAGGCTGCCGGCGTGGAGAGTCGGTTGGTCCTGCAGGTGCATGACGAGGTACTCGTCGAAGCCCCTGAGGCCGAGATGGACAAGGTTGGCCCGCTGGTCATCGATCTGATGCGCGGCGCCGCCCAGCTGGACGTACCGCTGGAAGTCAACGTTGCCTGGGGCAAAACCTGGGCCGCCGGCAAGTCGTGACCTGCCGCTGGTTTTTGGCGCCTTCTGCCGCCCATGGGCGGGCTGGCACCACCGATCTGGCAGGGTCGACCGCCCATGGGCGGCAAAGGGTGACACGTTGAGCGAGATCCCCGAGTCGAGCACACCTGTTCGCGGCGCGCCAGGGAGCGCCAGCGACCCAACGCACGGAGGGAGCAGCCGAAGCGAAGCGGAGGCCAGTCCCGACCACCACCATTGGTTCGAGCCGATTGCGGATCATCTTGGGAGCGCGTACTTGCGGTACTCGTTTACGAAGGGGACGCGCCAGGAGGTCGACTTCTTGATGGACGCGCTGCATCTGCAGCCGGGAATGCGGGTGCTGGATGTCGGCTGTGGGCCGGGCCGCCACGCACACGAACTGGCTCGCAGAGGTCTGACCGTCCACGGCATCGACATCAGTGAACGGTTCATCGACCTTGCTGCCCAGAACGCGCCCGTGGGGGCGACCTTCGAGCGTCACGATGCCCGCGAGCTGCAGTACGACCAAGAGTTCGACGTCGTCATCTGCCTCTGTCAGGGCGCTTTTGGGCTAATGACGGCCAATGGCGACGACGAAACGGTGCTCAACGGTATGGCCAGCGCCCTCAAGCCCGGGGGAGTACTGGCCCTGAGTGCGTTCAACGCCTACTTCGCCGTGAAGTACTTCGCTGGCGAGGACAACCCGGACGCCACCTTCGACGCGGCCACCGGCGTGAACCACGAGCGCACAGAGGTGCGCAACGAGCAGGGAGAGGCCAAACCTGTCGATCTGTGGACCGGCTGCTATACGCCGCGCGAACTGCGCGTGCTCTGCCGACTGGCCGGGCTGAACATCGAGTCGATCAATAGCGTGGAACCGGGCGACTACCGGCTGGCGGCGCCCACCACCGAGACCGCTGAATTCTTGGTGATCGCGCGCCGCGCCTGATGACTCTTGCCGGGAGCGCTGGTATCCTCCGCAGGTCCGGAATCCGCCGGATTACCTAGGTTTTTGTCCGAAAGCGATCGTCTCTTGTCCGATACCTCTACTTCCTTCTTGACTTCCGGTGCCTGGGGCACCTTTGACGAAGAAGGCAATTACACCCCCCGCGAGGTCGTCTCCGACGATCTCGGCATGTCGTTCTCCGAAGCCATCGAAGGCACGATGGTCTCCGTTGAGGACGGCCAGCTGGTCAACGGCATTGTCGTCAAGATCGACAAGGACGAAGTTCTCCTCGACATCGGCTACAAGAGCGAAGGCGTCATTCCTTCCCGCGAGCTGAGCATCCGTAACGATGTCGACCCGCACGAAATCGTGTCGCTGGGCGACTCGGTTGAGGCACTGGTCCTCACCAAGGAAGACAAGGAAGGCCGCCTGGTCCTTTCGAAGAAGCGTGCCCAGTACGAGCGTGCGTGGGGCACCATCGAGAAGATCAAGGAAGCCGAA
>JAYVVY010000256.1:0-14119 GCA_043786575.1 Ilumatobacteraceae bacterium | reverse complement strand
ATGAGCAACAGCTCGATGATGCGCGGCTTGGTGAGCGCGATGTAGCCGCCCAGTCTCGAGGTGGGGGTGCGGCGCGACCCATGCGCCACCCCACCCGGCGCGAGCCGGGAGGGAACAAGGGGTCGGGAGCCGACTGCCATAGGCAAACCATCGTAGGGGTGCGGCGTCCGCGCGACCACTTCAGCGCGGCGGACGGCCGTGTTTCACGACACGGTCCCCGGCAGAATGTCGACCATGTCCCCCGCCACCGCCCCGGTCGTTCTCGACCGGCCCGAGATCGACGAGCGCACCTCGAACGACCGACCGTGGATTGTGTTGGTGTGGAACGACCCGATCAACCTGATGAGCTACGTCACGTTCGTCTTCCAGAAGGTGTTCGGCTACAGCCTGGAGAAAGCCACCGAGCTGATGCTCGACGTGCACCAGAAGGGTCGAGCCGTTGTCAGCAGCGGTGCCCGCGAGAAGGCCGAGATCGACGTTTTTCGTCTGCACGAACACGGCCTCTGGGCCACGATGCAGCAGGACGACTAGTGCCTGCGCCGCCGTTGTCGATCGAACCTGTCGACGGCTACTACACCACGGCCCGCGGACGACGACTTGCTGCCGGCGCGGTCTCGTGGGTAGCGACACGCAGCGGTGGACCCGGTGGTCAACATGCAAACAGCTCCGACACAGCTGTCACTGTCAATATTGAGGTCGCCCGCACCGGTCTTTCTGAAGTGGTCCGACAGCGTGTGGAGGCGGTCCACGGCGCCACCGTCACGGCCAGCTCGTCGCACTCGCGCTCCCAATGGCGCAACCGTCAGCTCGCGTGGCAGGAAGCATTTGCTCGCTTTGACGAGGCGGCCGCCCCACCGCCGCCGCCGCGAGCGCGCACCAAGCCCAGCCGGGGAGCGAAGGAGGCGCGCCTTCGCCACAAGCGGGCAGTCGGTGAGCGCAAGAAGACACGAAAGCGACCGGCCAGCGACGACTGAACGCCCGTCAAGGGAACGTCAAGTGGTCTCTCGGGCCGCGAATGATGGTTCACGGAGAGTGATTCATCTCCACGCTGCGTGAGATCGTGGTACGGTGTGCTCCTCACTCGTCACAGGGGGTTTCGGCCATGGATGTTGCTCAGTTCCAAGGTGGAGAAGTGGTACGCGGCCGCAAGGTAGACGCGACGGCGCACCGCGAGCAGCAACGTCAACGTCGGCTCTGGAAACTGGTTGTCATGCTGGGCCTTCCGCTGATCTGGTTCTGGGTCCGTCAGTTCAGCGGTAACCCCGTCAGTCCCGGCCTTCCCGCCATCATTCGCGAGAGCCCCGAGCTCAGCCTGCTCGCCGTGATGATGTTGATCATGTTGGGCATGATGGTCGTGCCGATGCTGGTGGCCGGCCGCTCGTCGCACACGGTGCTGCGTCCGAAGGACTCTGCCATCCGACTTGCGGATGTGGTTGGCGCATCGGCCACCAAGCGCGAGGCCATCGACACGCTCAACATCTTCCTCAACCACCAGCAGTTCCGCCAGCAGATGGGTGGCTCGGCGCGCCGCGGCATCTTGTTTGAGGGGCCGCCCGGCACTGGCAAAACCTACCTTGCAAAGGCGCTCGCCGCCGAGGCCGGTGTGCCGTTCCTGTTCATCTCCGGTACTCAGTTCGAGTCGATGTTCTACGGCCAGACCAACCGCAAGATTCGCTCTTACTTCAAGGCGTTGCGCAAGGCTGCCCGCAAGGAAGGCGGCGCCATCGGCTTCATCGAAGAGTTCGACGCAATCGGCCTCTCGCGCACAGGCATGGGTAAGGGCAACGGCCGTGAAGGGTCCATCGTCAACGAGCTACTCGTACAGATGCAAAGTTTTGACTTGCCCACCTCCGGTCAGAAATTCATCAGCACCATCCTCGATTCGATCAACCGACTGCTGCCTGATTCGATGGCCCTACCGCGCCCGAAGCTGACGATGGACAACGTGCTGCTCATCGCAGCCACCAACCGCGCCGCGGACCTTGACCCCGCGCTGATGCGCCCCGGCCGTTTCGACCGCAGCATCCACTTCGACCTTCCGCCGCGAACCGACCGGCTGGAGATCGCGGAGTACTACCTCGCCCGAAAGGCTCACGACAACACCGTCTCGGCTGCGTTCGTGGCCGATCTCACCGCCGGTTACACGCCAGTGCGCATCGAGCGTCTGCTGGACGAGTCGTTGGTGCTGGCGCTGCGCGCCGGCAATAGCGAGATGAGCTTCAAGGATGTCATCGACGCCCAGATGGTTACTGAGATCGGGCTTTCACACGATGTGGGTTACCACCCAGACGAGAAGCGTCGAGTCGCCATCCACGAGTCGGGGCACGCACTGCTTGCGGCGTTGGCGGGTCGCGATGTCAAGCTGGCCAGCATCCTGCGCCGGTCCGGCTCGCTGGGCCTGGTGGCACATGGCGATATCGACGAGCGCTACCTGCGTACCCCGACGGAAGCTCACCAGCTGATGGTGATCGCCATGGGTGGGCGCGCCGCCGAGATCCAGGAGTTCGGTGAGGCCTCCAGCGGCATTGCCAGCGACCTGCAGGCAGCCACCATCATCGCTGCGCAATTGGTCGGCATGTTGGGCGCCAGCAGCAGCCTGCTCAGCCTGGAGGCCGCTGACATGGCCGGAGCACACAACCTGGTGGCCAAGGTGCTGCACGACGAGGTCGCTCGGGAGAAGGCGGACCAGCTGATGAACGCCGCCGCGGATCGCGCTGCGTGCACGCTGCTGGAGCACCGCCGGGCCCTGTTGGCGTTGGCCGACGCGCTGTGCGAACAGGACGAGCTCAATGGCGACCAAGTCCACGCCATCATCGCCGGCGCAATGGTGAAGTAGCGGGCGCCTAGCTCGCTGTTCGCTCGGACGATTCTGCTTCGAGACGGCCGTCGACAATTCGCACCGTGCGATCGGCGTACTCAGTCATCCGCGTGTCGTGAGTGACGATGACTGCCGCCGTGTTGCGTGCCTTCATTTCGGTCTGAATCAGCTCCATCACCTGCGCACCGATCTTCGAGTCGAGCGCGGACGTTGGCTCGTCGAAGAGCACCAGCTTCGGGTTGTTGAACAATGCCCGGCCGATGGCCACACGCTGGCGCTCACCGCCGCTGAGCTGTGCGGGCAGGTTGCGAAGGCGGCTGCCTAAGCCCAGTTCGTCAAGGAGTTGCGACGCCCTGTTCTTGGCCGCCTTGCCACCCGTGCCGCCACCCAGCTCGTCGACGACCAACAGGTTCTCCTCCGCCGTCAGGAACGGCACCAGGTTCACCGACTGGAACACGAAGCCGACGTTCTCGCGCCGGAACTGGGTGAGCTGCTTCGCGTTGTAACCGGATATGTCCTGGCCGCCGACCACGACCGCACCCTCGGTAAGGGCCAGTAGGCCACCGGCGATTGAGAGCAGTGTGGTCTTACCCGACCCCGACGGACCAAGCAGCGCGACAATCTCGCCTTGTTCCACATGCAACGTGGCGTGCGCGAGGGCAACGACCTCGACATCGCCCGTGCGATACACCTTGCGCACATCGCGCATGTCCAAGACGCTCATTGCAGTCTCCTTCAAGTGAGTCATGACGCGTTACCAATTGCAGACGCGGGGTCCACGCGGGTGACGCGACGCAGCGAAATGGCGCTGCCCAAGACAGCGGCCACAAGCAGGCCGGCGAACGTGAAAATGAAGCGGCTGGGAATCAGCTGCAACGGCACCTTCGCTGGTAGCGCAACTGCGGCAGCGATAGCCAGCAGCGAGCCGATCACGAAAGAGATCGTTGCCACAATGACGGCTTGCATCACAACACCGGCGAACAGCCGAGGTGTGCTGGCGCCGATGGCTTTGAGGACGCCATAGAGACCAATTCGTTCGATCGTCAGCAGGCTGAAGAACAAGCCAACAACTGCGAGTACCACCACGAACGTCGAGTAGATGATCTGGTCGAATGTTTGGCCTTGTTGCTTCACGCCCGGCAGCGCGAGCACTGCGTCATCAACCGTGAGGGTCTTGGTTGCATCGGCTGTCGCGGTGTCGATCTGTTCAGCGAGGCTCCGACCGCCCGACGGGCTGCCGGTGACGACCAACGTTTGAACCACGTCGTCCGCCACCGCAGAGTCCGGCCGATTGGCGTTTTGTACCACCCGCCAGGTGGGGAGGTTGACCCAGACTGCGCCCTGCTGCAGGAAGCTGGTGTCGTCGACAAAACCGATGACCTTCAGAGGCGTCTCTGCGGGCCCGACCAGAAGGGTGTCGCCGAGGCCTACGCCCTGATCCTTGAGCCGGCTATCCGCCACACCTTCGCCGTCGATCGGTGGCAGCGGCACGCCCTTGGGCGGCAGTTCGTAGCCGGCGATGGTCACGTCGGCCAGCTCTGTCTCGCCCGGAACCTGCGCACCCAACAGAACGAAACCCAACCCGCCTACTTCCTCCACGCCCTCGGCGCCCTGCACCGCTGTGCGCACATCGCTGGTGATGCGGCTGCGTAGAAACGAGTCGCGCGCACCATTGGAGAACACGATCACATCGCCGCGCTGCGCCCGAATGGCACCGGTCGACCCGAGATAGAGACCGTCAAGAAGACCGCCGAGGAACAGCAGCAACGTGGCCAGAAACGACAGCACGACGGTGGCCACGATGAATCGGCTGGGCCGGCGGCGAAGCTCACGCAATGGCAGCATCGGCACTCTCATAGCGCCACCCCTGCGCCCGTGGTCGCCAGCAACGGGTCCAGGCGCAACACGCGGCGCACGGCCACCAACGAGGTCAGCAGCGCCAGAACCAACACGACCAGCGAGGTCACCACCGCAGGCATCACTTCGATGCGCACGCCGAGGTTGGCGACGCCCTGAATCGCCACGGAGTACAGCCCGAATGCAATGAGGGAACCGAGAGCCATCACGATCACCACCTGCACCAGGAGCGACCACACCAGTGAGCGCGCAGGGGCGCCAATTGCTCGCAGCAACGTGAGAGCTGACGCCTTTTGGAAGGTGACAATGAGGAAGAACAGGCCTGTCACCAACGGGACGACGAGGTAGAAGAGTCCAAGAATGATGGTGAAGCTGGTGCGCACGCTGCTGACGCCCGGCGAACCATCGACCGCCTCTTGCCGAGTCAGCGCTTCCACTCCGTCAACCTGCTCATTGATGCGCGCAGCGACTTGTTTCGGAGATGTGCCGGCCGCGACTTTGATCGCAATCACCGACGGAAGAATCGTCTCAGCATCCGGGTTACGAGTTCGTTTGGCCGCCTCGAACGTTGCGAAGTCGACGAAGAGCACCGGCTGCACCGAGTAGTTGATATCGCGGGCAACCCCAACGATGGTGATGCGCGCACCGTCGGGTTCCACCGTCACCATGTCGCCGATGTCGAACCCATCGTCGCGGTCCTTCTCGCTGGCAACCGCTTCGTTGGCGGCCTCCACCAACCGACCTTCGACCAACGAGGTAGGCGCGCCCGGCTGGCCGACGACGTAGCCAAAGAGGACAGCATCAGTTTCCTTCTCCTTATCGCTCACGACAGCGGTCACGGTAAACGTGGCCTCGCCCAGCGGCGATGCGGCATCCACACCCTCGATCTCAGAAATGGCGGCTTGCTGCTGGGGCAGGATGATGGAGCCCTCCAGGTTGCGCCGCGCCTGCTCGTTGAACACCAGCACCTGACCGGACTGGTTCTTGATGGCGCCGATGAACTGATTGATCAATCCACTCAGCAGTGCCTGCTGAAAGAGGATGAGGAACACCAGCAGCCCTACGGCACCCGCCAACAGCCCGAACCGAACTTTGGCTCGGCGCATCTCGGAGAGGGCTAGAAACATCCGGAACAGTCAAGCCGCGGTCGCTGCCCACGTCCAGCCGTGCTCATGATTCAGCGACCTGGGTTGCTGCTGAGGTGATCGAAACGACCTGCCGGACGGATGGTGCGGTACGCCTCCACCATCGGTGCCAGCTCGCTGGGCGCGGCACCGTGGATGATCACGCTGTCGGCGCCGAGGTCCATTTGACGCAGCACTGCTGCGGCGCATTCCTGTGGGGAGCCCAGTCCGGCGGCAGCTAACCATTCCGAAGGGATGAGCGTGGCCACGTGCTCCAGCTCGGCGGTCGTGGCAGTGTTGTCGATGGCGCCGCGGAAGCCGGCAACGAACGGGTCGGTGCGGAAGCGTTCCAACACCGCAGGATCCCACTGGTTCGTCCGCACCATCAGGTCGCCATAACCCTGCAGATAGGTGGCCATGCGACCGACGGTTTTCTTGAGCCGAACGTCCTCGGGCAGCCAGTCGCCCACCACCGCAAAACAACTCCAGATGCGCACGCTCGCAGGGTCCCGACCGACGCGTTCGGCTTCGTCGCGCACAGTACGAATGACGCGCTGCAAAGTCTCGTCGGTGAAGAACGTGTGGAGGAGAACAGAGTCGAACGCGCGACCCGCCAGCCGCAGGCTCTCCGGGCCGAAAGCGCTGAGCATCAGGGGAATCTGCTCGTCGAAGTTGGTGTCCAGTACCAGCACCGGCCATGAGCCCGCAGGGCCATTGTGACCGAGCACCATTTCGCCGCGCCACAGGCGCCGCATCAGTCCCGCAAAGTCCTCCATTTGCGCCGTGGTGATCAGCGGCAGCCCGTAAGCCTTCATCGCCCGGTCAATGCCACGGCCGAGGCCGAGCGCGAAGCGGCCGCCGGTGAGCCGATGCATGGTGGTCGCGAAGCTGGCGGTCACCATCGGGTGACGCGTGTTGTGGTTGGTCACGCCAGTGGCAATGCCCAGGGTTTCAGTGACCGCTCCTGCGGCGCCCGACAGAGTGACCACTTCCTTGATGTTGAAGCGCTCGCTGAGGAAGACCGAGCCAAGACCCAGCGCTTCGCCGTCGCGGCACTGCGGGAGCAGATCGGCGGGGGATGTCGGTGCGCCGGGAAGACCGTAGAAGGCAAGTTCGTTGAGTTGTTCCACGATCCGAAACTAGAGCACCGCCTGCGTCGGGCTCATCCCGGACGACATAGCCTTCACGGCCATGGACTACACCGTCACCGCACTCGACGAGATCGCACCCAAGGTCGCGAGCGCCCGCGCCGCCTTCGCCACCGGGGCCACCAAGCCAATCGAATGGCGACGCGCCACGCTCGCACGAATGCGCGAACTGCTCGAAGAGCGCGAGGCGCAGCTGTTGGATGCGTTGGCTGCCGACTTCGGCAAGCCGCGCTTTGAAGCCTGGACGACTGAGCTGGGTTTCACGATCAGCGACATCAACCACACGCTGGCGCATCTCAGTTCGTGGATGCGGCCGGACAAAGTAGGCACGCCGCTGGCGTTCCAGCCGGGCTCGTCGTACGTGGTGGCGGAACCGGTTGGCGTTGTGTGCGTGATTGCCCCGTGGAACTATCCGGTGCAGTTGTTGCTGCTGCCGATGGTTGCGGCCATCAGCGCTGGCAACGCCGTTGTTGCCAAGCCCAGCGAACTGGCACCGCACACCTCAGCCGAACTGATTTCGTTGATCGAGGCAATCGGCGACCCCGCCATCGGTGCAGTGCAGGGCGGCGTGGCCGAAACCACCGAGTTGTTGGCGCAGCGCTTCGACCACATCATCTACACCGGCAATAGTCGCGTGGCTCGCATCGTGATGCGCGCCGCTGCCGAGAACCTCACGCCCGTGACGTTGGAGCTGGGTGGCAAGAGCCCGGCCATCGTCAGCCGGCACGCCAACGTCGATATTGCCGCCCGTCGCATCGCGTGGGGCAAATTCATCAATGCCGGCCAGACCTGCATCGCACCGGATTACGTGTTGGTGGAGCAGCCGGTGCACGACCAGTTCGTGGCAGCTCTGGGCGCGCACATTGCCGAGTTCTACGGTGCCGACCCGCAGACCAGCCCCGACTTCACGCGCATTGTCAACTCGCCGCACTTCCATCGGCTGGAGAAGCTGCTCGACAGCGGCACCGTTGCGTTCGGTGGCGTGACCGATGCCGACACGCGCTACATCTCCCCCACGGTGCTCACCGGTGTCACCGCCGCCGACCCGGTGATGGGTGAGGAAATCTTCGGGCCGATCCTGCCCGTGATTGCCGTTGAGTCCATCGATGCAGCCATCGAGTTCGTCAATGGACGCTCCGCCGACGGCGACAAGCCGCTGGCGCTGTACACGTTCAGCGAGAGTGACAGCGAGAACGACCAGGTGATCGCCGGAGCCACGAGCGGCGGCGCCTGTGTCAATGGCACGCTGCTGCACATCAGCAACCCCAACCTGCCGTTCGGGGGTGTCGGGGAGAGCGGGATGGGCGCTTATCACGGCAAGTTCGGGTTCGATGCGTTCAGTCACCACCGCGGCGTTCACTCGCGCAGTACGAAACTGGATCCCTCGATGATGTACCCGCCGTACACCGCGAAGAAGCAGAAACTGATCCGCAGGGGTATGGCGATGGCCGACCCGCGCGACATGTTCGCCAAGCTGCGCGGCTCATTGCATCGGGGCGGCTGACGGTGGCGTTCGGTCAGCAATCGGGTCCGCCGGCAACGGCAAAGCAGGTACAGGAACTGCTGTCGTTGCTCCACGACGCGGGCCACTCTGACTTTCGAGACGCGCGCGGCCCAATGGGATTCACACAGCGCCAGGCCGGTGGCAAGTTCAGTCGCGACGAGGCCGAAGCCTTCATCGAACAACTTCAGAACGAAGCCGAACAACATTCAGTCGAAGCTCCTGGGGTTGCTGCGCCGATGGCCGTGGCGAAGCCCGCCCCCAAGGCCCGGACAACTGCTGCCACCTCGGCACTGGCCAAGATCCCCACGCCACAGCTCGCCGCCGAGCTGCAACGCCGCGGCTGGATTGTCGTTGAGCCGTGAGTTGAGCCGTGAGTTGAGCCGTGAGCGTGGAGGCCTTACCCGTTCAGCGTGACGGTGTCAGCAGCGAGGCGACGTGGCTTTGCAGCTGCTCGATGCCGGTGCCCTTCGAGGAACTGACCCACATGATGTCGCCCTGGTCGAGCTCGCAGCCCTTGGCCAGGTCCTTCTTGCGGGTAGCAAGTTTGGACGGGCGCACCTTGTCGATCTTGGTGGCCACGACTGTGTGCGGCACGCCGCTGGCACGCAGCCAGTCGAGCATCTGCACGTCCAGCTTGGTCGGCCCGATCTCGCCGTCGACGAGCACGAAGACCAGCTCCAGGCCCTCACGTTCGAGCAGGTAGCCCTCAATCATCGCCTGCCACGTTGACCGCTCGCGCCCGGGCACCTTCGCATAGCCGTAACCGGGAAGGTCGACCACGGTGCCACCCGACGGCAGCACAAACATGTTGAGCAGTTGCGTGCGGCCAGGGGTGTTCGACACGCGGGCCAGCTGTCGGCGGTTGGCCAGGGCGTTGATCAGCGCCGACTTGCCCACATTGCTGCGCCCGACGAACGCGGCCTCACACGGGGTGGGCGGCAGATCTGAGTAGCGCTTCGCCGACGTGACGAACGTGAACTGGAGGGGCACGCCGACCACGGTAGCGGTCGCTATCGTCGGGCCGTGCCGTTTCTGCCACCGCACACTCACCGCGATGCGGGAGTGTTGCTCACCACTCGTGGCATTCGCGGCTTCGTGGATGGCATCGTCAGCCTGTCCATCACAGCGCTGCTGCCGGTGTTCGGGTTCAGCGCGCTGCAGATTGGTGTCATTGTCACCGGCATGATGCTGGGGTCCGCGGCTTTGACGCTGTTGGTTGGCACCAGGGGGCACGGTGTCCCTCGTCGAACACTGCTGTTCGGTGGGTCGGTGCTCATGATCGCCAGCGGCGCGCTGTTCGGCACGGCTACGTCATTCACCGCACTGCTCGTGATCGGCGTGATCGGAACGCTGAACCCGACGGCTGGTGACGTCAGCGTGTTTTTACCGCTCGAGCAGTCAATGCTGGCCGGCACCACACCGGCCGTCTCGCGCACCGCGCTCTACGCTCGTTACGCATTCATCGGCGGCATCGCCGGTGCGTTCGGAACCCTGTCGATTCGGATTCCCGAAGCCATCGCGCGGAACACCTCGGTCTCGGAGGAGACCGCACTGCGCAGCTGCTTCGGCGTCTACGTACTGGCCGGCTTCGTCGTGATGCTGCTGTATCGAACGCTGTCGGTTGCGTCAGACACCACCGACCCCGTGGCTGCGGTCCCGCTTGGCCGCTCGAAGAAAGTGGTCTACAAGCTGGCTGCGTTGTTCTCGTTGGACGCGTTCGGCGGCGGCTTCGTGGTGCAGTCGATGCTGGCCCTTTGGCTCTTCCAACGCTTCCAGCTCTCGATTGGTGCCGCCGGCACGCTGCTGTTCGTGACCGGCACCCTGAGCGCCGCCTCCGGCTTCGTCGCCGCATGGCTGGCAGCGCGTATCGGGCTAGTGCGCACGATGGTGTTCACGCACCTACCCGCCAATTGCTTCTTGATCGCGGCCGCTTTCATGCCCACCGTGCAGTTGGCAGTGGTGATGTTGGTCGTTCGCAGCCTGCTCAGCTCCATGGATGTGCCGGCACGCACGTCGTACGTGATGGCCGTGGTCTCGCCGGCCGAACGCGCAGCAGCGGCCAGCGTCACCAATGTGCCGCGCAGTCTGGCCGCCGCGCTGCCGCCGACTGCGGCCGGATGGATGCTGGATCACAGCACCTTCGGCTGGCCGCTGATCATCGCCGGCACCGCAAAGATCATCTACGACCTGTTGCTGCTGCGTCAGTTCCAGCATGTGCTGCCCGAGGAAGAACAGCCGGCTCAGGCCGCTCTGTAGACGTTGAACGCCTCGGTGGCGATCAGCTGGCCGTCGCGTGTGATCACGCAGCCGCCGTAGCCCGGTTGCTGCGCAAGCCAGTACAACCCGTCGGCACCCATCACGTACAGCACGGTGGCATACGCATCGGCGTCGGCCAGGTCCGGGCCGACCACGGTGGCGCTGGCCAAGTCGGTGACCGGTTGGCCGGTCCGTGGGTCGACAATGTGAGCGCCGCGTTCGTAGCTCGCGCTGGTTGCGACTGCCAGTGGGCCGGCACCTTCAAGGACGAACGCTACGGCCATCGGGTCGTCCGGATGTCGAATGCCGACGCGCCATGGCGCATGGTCGCCACTGAGCCCACCGAGGGCGACGTCGCCGCCGGCGTTGATACAGAAGTCGATGACGCCACGGTGACGCAGCAGGTACGCCGCGCGCTGCACGGACCAGCCCTTCACATAGCCGCACGGGTCGAAGCGCGTGCCATTCGGTGACGGTAGCGACCACACGTCGAACACGCCATCGGTCGCCTCACTCAGTTCGCCACAGCGCTGCAACACCTGGCGCACGTCGTCGCTGACCTGCGGATCGGTGGGGGCCAATTCACCTCGACCGAGACGGCTGATCACACTGTCGTCCTTGTAGGGGCTGAACACCTCGTCCACGTCATGAAACCACGCCACCAACTCGTCGATCAGCGAGCGGTCATGCGAGTCGACGATGTCGATACTGATGGACGTGCCCATCACGGCTTCGACGTGGTGCAAGCTCATCGACGGTCCCGGATCAGCCGCTGATACCCGAGGCGGCATTGGCTGCGTCGACAGCCGACTGCAGCGAGATTCGATAGCTCTTGGAGGTGTAGGTGGCGCCCGAGACAGTGTTGACGTCGGCCGACTGCGACTGCAGTGCTTCCGTGATGAGCCTCGGCAGCGCGGCTTGGCTGATTCGCACGCTGTTGCGATCGCCATTGGGGTACTGAAGGATTTGGACGTCGGTGATCTGGCCACCGGTGTAGACGACTTGCACCTGCACCGTGCCCCACCGGTTGGTATCGCTGCCGCCGACGTACGTGCCGTCCACCACACCGACTGCGGCCGGTGCCGGCGGGGCAGTTGTTGCGACGGTTGCTGCGACCGTTGCTACGGGCGCAACCGTCGTGGCCGTCGCAGGAGGAGCTGCGGCAGGGGTGGCAGCAGCAACCGTGACGAGCGAACCGGCGGCTGTGCCTGACGTCAGTTGCACCGAGTCGGTTTGACCGTTCTGGTCGGCAAAGACAACCGTCAGGCCCAGCGTGGTGACTGCGCTCAAGGCCAACGCCGAGAGCTTCGCTGCGCGAGCGGGCTTGGCACGACGGCCAGTCTTCGTCGGTGCCTTGGCGGCGGGACCCGCCTTGGGCGGCGGCAGCGGGCTGCCGGGGCGGCGGTTCCCGAGCTGCGCAAGGCGCTGCTGCAAGAGCGGATCGATCGGTGGCGTCGGGCGGGGCGATTTGCGAGGCTGCGATGGAGTGGTCATGTCGTGGCTTTCATGCGATGGCACGGCGACGTTGCGCGATGCCGATGAGGCGAATGGTGATGGGATACAGGGCAATGCCAATCAGGAGGGCCAGCCCGCGAGTGAAGAAGATCGACGCCGTGTCGCTGCCCGATTGGTAGGCGTGGACCCCGATGAGCACGACTGCCGGTATCGAGACGAGGTGCACCGCATGCCATGCCTTGCGGGGCAGGCGACGGCGGACTCGACCGATGGAGGGCAGCACCACGATGACGAACAGCCAGAAGGCCAGCACGCCCCAGCCGATCCTCCACCCAACCGTGCCGCTCGGGATGAAGAGGTTGACGAACGAGAGGCCGCTTTGGGTATCGAGGAACGAGACCAGCATGTGAATGCCGATGAAGACCAGCGTGAGACCGCCGAGATAGTTGTGCAGCGCCAGCCACCAGTTGGGGCGCAAGCGGGTGCCCGTGTTGCGGGCGGAGAAGAAGAGGCCCCACACCAACGCTGCCACCGCCAGCACCGCCGCAACGATGCCGGTGGCTCGCGTGAGGTACCACATCAACGAATCCATGTGTGCAGTCTGAGGCAGAACCGTGAATGAACTGTCGCGTGCGGGTGAGAGTTTCGTAAGAGGGCTGCCGGCACTTCAGCGTGACATCAGCAAGCGGTCGGCGGCCGCCTCAATCTCCGATTCGCTGAGCAGCATCAGTTTGGCGGCTTCGCCCAGTGGGATGAAACTGTCCTTGCTGGTCGCGCGCGCCATGCGGCCCGTGAAGCCGCCATCAATCAGCGTCGCCAGTACACCCTCGGCGACACCACCAGAACAGCGCGTCTCGTCCACCACCAGAACGGCGCCAGTGGCGGCAGCCTCGCGCAGGATGTCGGCCACCGGCAGCGGCGCTATCCATCTCAGGTCGACCACACGCACGTAGATGCCGCGCGCCTGCATCCGGCGCGCAACTCGCAGCGACATGAAGAGACCGTTGCCGAAGGTGAGGATCGTGAGGTCTTTCCCGTCTCCGTAGGTACGGGCCGCGCCGATCGGCACATGTGCCGAGGCGTCGGGCGTGGCCAGCCAAAGGCGGTCACCGGGTTGCAGCAGGTCGGTGGTGTGGTAGCGGGCGATCGGCTCCACGATCACCCCGACCGTGCCGTCGACGTGGGCCGCAGCCACCAGCGTGCGCAGCATCGCCGCCGCATCGTCGGGCCGTGCCGGCACAGCCACGACGACCCCGGGAAGGTCGCGCAGCACGGTCAGCGAATCGTCGTTGTGGAAGTGCCCGCCGAAGCCTTCCTGATAGCCGAGGCCGGCGATGCGCACCACCATTCCATTGCGGTACTTACCGTTGGAGAAGAACTGCAGGGTCGCGGCTTCGCCGCGAAGCTGGTCCTCCGCGTTGTGCAAGTACGCCAGGTACTGGATCTCTGCGATGGGCAGGAACCCGCTGATGGCAGCGCCCAGCGCAAGCCCCAGGATGCTGGTCTCGTCCAGCAGCGTGTCGAACACGCGAGCGGCGCCGGCCTGTGCGAGCAGCCCTTTGGTGACGCCGTAGACGCCGCCCTTCGCTGCCACGTCCTCACCGAAGAGCAGCAGGTTCGGGTGTTCGTCGAGCAGCTCGCCAATGGTCGCGTTGATCGACTGGGCAAGGGTCAGCGGCACGGCCGCGGCGTGGACCGGTGCCGCGCGCACCGCCGCGGCGACAGCCGCCGGCCGACGAGGTGCCAGCGGTGCCAGCACCTGTTCGGCCGTCGACAACTGCGGCCATTCGGCGACGGTGGCAGCCACCTCGAACACGCGTGCGCGTAGGTGGTCGTGTCGAGTGGCAAGGCTTTCGGCGGTGTGCTGTCCACTTGCCATCAAGCGTCGGGCGGTGGCCAAGATGGGGTCGCGGTCCGCCTCGGCACGCATCTCGGCCGGGGTGCGATAGGCGCTTTC
>JAYVVY010000255.1:0-4464 GCA_043786575.1 Ilumatobacteraceae bacterium | reverse complement strand
TTCCGCGGGAATGTAGACCGAGCGCGGCGCAACAGAATCGAGGCGACGGGCCTCGCGACCAACCACCACCGCAGCCATCACAAAGACAGCAACCGCCGCGACGACAACGTAGACGAAGGTCACCGTGGGCACGCCGCCACGATACTGCGCAGCCCCGCCACTGGCTCCCTGCGACGGACGAGGCCGCGCGGATAGTGTGCTGCCGGTGAGCGCCACGACCGGGTCCGAGGGTGCAACGCACGCCGGTGCAATGCCCGCCCCGACACCACGCGGCGCTCGCTGGCGTTCGGTGAATCGATATGCGGTACTCGACGGAGCGGTCATCGCCACCGCCTGGCTCTACATGTCGATGCGCGTGGTGCTGTCGGGCATCGGTTTCGACGACGTCACCTACTCCACCCCTTCCCAGCAGGTCACGCTGGACGCATGGCGTCACGGCCGCATGGCCCTGTGGTCGGACACCATTTTCGGCGGTACGCCGCAGCTGGGCAACCTGTTCAGCGCCGGCCTCTACCCGCTGCACTGGCTGGCCGCACCGTTCCCCGATCTGCTGGGCACCGATATGGAGATGGTCGCCCACCTCCTGATCTTCGGTCTCGGTTTCTATGCCCTCGGTCGCCTCCTCGGCTTCTCTCGGCCGGCACCGGCAGCGATGGCGGTCGCCGCAATGTGGTCGGGTGCAACGCTGTTTCGCGTCACCCTGCTCGTGCACTTCCCACCCCTGGTGTGGGTGCCTTGGGCGGCGATCCTGATCCACCTGATCATCAGGTCCGCGCGCCCGCGCAAGGCTGCGGCCGCACTCGCCGTCGTGGTGTGGTGCATCATCACCTCGGGCCACCCGCAGTCGATTCTGATGGCGGCCACGCTGTTGGGCGCGTGGACAGTTGGCTTGATGATCGAACATCGCGAGTGGCGACGCGCTGGCTGGCTGGCGCCCGCTGGAGGCCTTGCGTTGCTGATGGCCGCGCCCGTGCTGTTGGCCGCTCGAGAAAGCATCGCTGCCGCGGCAGCCGCCGAGCGCGACCCGGCTGCACTGATGCAACCCATCTTCGTGATGCCCCTGCGTCAGTTCCCGCGGATGCTGCTCGGCCAGCCACTGTCGGGACTGAACAACCTGCTTGGCGGTGGCGAGCGCATCACATTTGCGGGCGCTGCAGTCGTCGCGTTGGCCATTGTCGGTTGCGTCACTGTCATTCGCACTCGACGCTGGTCGCTCGTCACTCTGATGGTTGTTGCCGCCTTCGCCGCGTCGCTCTCCCTCGGCTTGCGCTCGCCCACGATGCGCTTCGCACGCGCGTTCCTGCCTGGCTTCGACCAGCCGCGGGTGTCCGCTCGTTGGAACTGGATTTTGGTGATGGTCCTGATCGTGCTCGCCGGTGTCGGCATCGACCGGTTGCGAGGCCGCAGGGCAACTGTGGAGGGTGCTGCAGTCGTGGGTGTCGCCCTGGGTCTGGCGGTGGCAATGTGGATTGGGTTCGCCCGTGGCGGCACGTCCAACGAACTGCTCTGGCTGGCCATCGCCGCGCTCGTCACGGTCATCGCGTTCGTCGTTCACGCCAGAGTCCGCATCGCCGCCGCCGGCCTGCTGGCGATGCTGGCGGTCTTCGAGCTGGCAGTGCCGATCAACTGGCTCACCAACTGGCACGACCCAGTGATCACCTCCACCAGCGAACTGGTGGGCCCAGGCGTGCAGTGGCTGGCGCAACGACCCGGCCTCACGCTGGCGATGACCAACGAGGAGTACGAGCCCACCTACCTCGTGCAGGGCATGCGTCCGAACGCGAACTCCATCCTCGGCGTCCGCTCCATCGACGGATACGACGGCGGCACCGCCATCAGCCGCCGGTGGCACGCGGCGCTGCTGCAAATCATCCCCACCATCAACGACCTTCCCTTCCGCGGGCAGGCGCCTTTCGTGCTGGAACAGGAACCGTTCGCCCGACTGGGCGTGCACTACGTGATGTTCGACCCCACTCGCGGTGCAGGTGCCGAAGCCTTCCCGGGGTGGACGAAAGAGGTGGTGGACGGGCGCTTCGAGATCTATGCGAACCCGCTGTGGAAAGGCGACGCGACCGTTTGGTACTCCACTCAGCTCGTCGACAACCCCGAGGACGCCGGCAACAGCCTGCGGGCGGACAACAGCGGCCGCCTCACCGACGTCGGGCTGGTGGAGGACGCGTCGGTTGTCCTTGCCTGCAGCGCGGACTGCGCGCCTGACGGCTTCACTACCCGCTCGGACTACTCGGGGCACCGCGAGGTTGACGTCGTTGCTGCGCACACCGCAGTTGTCGCAATCAACGAACAGTTCGACACCGGCTGGACCGTGTCGGTTGATGGCAATGGCCGAGACGTGATTCCGGTCGACGGTATGTGGACCGGCGTGCAGGTGACTGCCGGGCCGCACCACATCGTCCTGCGCTACGACCCACCGTGGCTCACCCTGTCGCTGGTGGTCATGGCGCTCGGCTGGCTCGGCACTGTCGGGCTCTACTTCTGGCCCGACCGGCGCCGCACGAACGCTGTCGACGAACGGGCCGATGAACCTGCAGCCGAGTGACCTGACCGCTAGATTTCACCACCGTGCCGACACCTGAACCCACAGCGCAGGCCTGCCTCACAGTCGTGATGCCCGCGTACAACGAGGAAGCAACAATCCTCCAGATCCTCGAACGCGTACTGGAGTCGCCGTTCACCGCTGAGGTCATCGTGGTCAACGATGCCTCCACCGATGCCACTGCCGCGCGCCTTGCGGAGGTCGCCGACCCCCGCGTGCGGGTGCTGCACCAGCAACCCAACCAGGGCAAGGGCGCCGCCCTTCGGCGAGGGTTCTCTGAGGCCACGCAACCGTTCGTGGTCGTGCAAGACGCCGACCTGGAGTACGACCCGGCTGACTACTCCCGCCTGATGGCACCCCTGCTGCGCGGCTCCGCTGATGTGGTGTTCGGTTCGCGCTTCCTTGGCGGTGACGGCCACCGAGTTGTGTACTACTGGCATTCAGTGGGCAATCGATTTCTCACGACGCTCTCCAACATGTTCACCAACATCAATCTCACCGACATGGAGACCTGTTACAAGGCCTTCCGCCGCGAGGTGCTGCAGTCCTTCGAGCTGGAAGAAAACCGCTTCGGCATCGAGCCGGAGATGACGGCCAAGGTTGCTCGCGGTGGCTGGCGGATCTACGAAGTCGGCATCAGCTACGCGGGCCGCACCTACGACGAAGGCAAGAAGATCGGCTGGCGCGACGGCGTCCGCGCCGTCTACTGCATAGTCCTCTACTCCGTATGGGGCCCACGACTGCACGTGAGAAGCGCGGAACCCCTAGTCACCAAGCTCACCAAAAAGCGCGCCTAAAACGGCGCAAGGCCCGGGGCGAACCCCAGACCTTGCGTGCAACCGAGTGAAACCCGGCGTATCAGTAGGGTTGGGCGACACGGTCTCCGTGAGCCCAACAGCAATCGAGTCGGCCGAAGGCCGTCCGACTAATTCTGAGGAACGGAGGGAGCGCAGCGACCGAGAGACTCAGATACCAATTCTCTGCGCGAGCAACTCGCGGTGGTAGGTGGGGTCACCGAAGAGCAGCTCGCTGCTCTTGGCCCGCTTGAAGTACAGATGGGCCGGGTGCTCCCAGGTGAAGCCGATGCCACCGTGGATCTGGATGTTTTCGGCGGTGGCGTGGAAGTACGCCTCGCTGCAGTAGGCCTTGGCCAACGACGCAACCGAGGGCAGCTCGTCGTTCTGCTCGGCGGCGCACCACAGGCCGTAGTAGGCAGCACTCTTGGCGGACTCGACCTCCAGCAGCATGTCGGCGCACTTGTGCTTGATGGCCTGGAAGGAACCGATGGGGCGGCCGAACTGCACGCGCACCTTGGCGTACTCCACTGCCTGCTCGAGCACCTTCTGAGCGCCACCGACCTGCTCGGCGGCGAGGCCGACGGCAGCAAGGTCCAGCACGGTGCTGAGCACGGCCCAGCCTTCGCCCTCTGTGCCCAACAGCGTCGCCGGGGTGTTGGCGAACTCGAGCTTGGCCTGCTTGCGGGTCTGGTCCATGGTGGACAGCGCCGTGCGGGTGAGGCCGGCTGCGTCGCCGGCAACGGTGAACAGCGAGACACCTTTGGCGGTGCGAGCAGCCACGATGATCAGGCTGGCGGTGTGGCCGTCGAGCACGAAGCTCTTCACGCCATTGAGTGTCCAGCCGTCGCCGCTAGCAGTGGCCTCGGTAGTGATACCGCTCTCGTCCCACTTGCCGCTGGGCTCGGTGAACGCCAGCGTGGCGATGGTCTCGCCGCTGGCAATGCCCGGCAGGAAGGCAGCCTTGGCGGCATCGTCGCCACTGTGCAGCAGCGTGTTGGCGGCCAGCACGACGGTGCTGAAGAAGGGGGCGCAGAGCAGAGCGCGACCTTGCTCCTCGAGCACGATGCCCAGCTCGACGAACGTGTAGCCGGAGCCACCGAACTCCTCGGGAAT
>JAYVVY010000254.1:0-7305 GCA_043786575.1 Ilumatobacteraceae bacterium | reverse complement strand
AGCGCCCTGCCCACGTCCTGCGCAGTAGCGATCTGCACGACCTTGACGAGGCCGAGTTCGACATCCACATCCACCACGGCACGGTGGGCCACGAATGCGAATGCGGTGTGGCAGTTGCCCTGGCCGAGTTCGTCGAGACCCTCCGTCGGGCGATGGTGGTGCTCGAACGTCTCTTCGATCACGATCCCCGACGAGGCCTCGGCCACCGACACCCGCAACGTGCCGTCGGTGTCGACGACGTCGGCGCCATCGACGGCCAGACGTAGCGGGTCGATGCCGTTCGCCTCCCCCACGATCGCGAACAGGCGCTCGCGCACGAGGCGACACGCGCCGTCGACCGCACCGCCGCTCATCCACGTCTGGCGCGAGGCCGAGGTGGAGCCGGCGGAGCCGACCGTGGTGTCGATGGGCTCGAGCACGACATCGTCGACGCCCAGCACGCTGCGGGCGATCTGGCAGGCGATCGTCACGAATCCCTGCCCCACCTCGGAGGTCGCGAACTTCACCGACGCGACACCATCAGCGAGGCGAACACGAGCCGTGGAGTAATCGTCGAAGGTCTCGCTGTACATCAAGTTCTTGATCGCGACACCCCACCCGATTCCACGCCGAATGTGGCCGACGTCGGCGGTCAGCCCGCTGCCGCCAGGTAGCCGCAAGGGGTCCAGGTCGTGCCCTCCCACGGGTTGCGAGGGCAGCGGCAGCGCGGCGGTCTCACGAATGCAGCGAGCCACCGGTGCCACGTTCTCGATCACCTGGCCGGTAATCAACCGGTCGCCGGTCTCCATCGCGTTGAGCAGCCGAATTGCCACCGGGTCTGAGCCGACAGCGACGGCGAGCTTGTCCATCTGGCCCTCATGGGCGAAGCACGCCTGCACCACACCGAAGCCGCGCATCGCCCCGCACGGCAGATTGTTGGTACGCACCGCCCACCCGTCGACCGTTGCGTTCTCGCACTTGTACGGGCCCTGCGCGTGGGTGATGCCGTTGATCAGCACCGCCGACGATGTGGAGGCGTATGCGCCGCCGTCGAACACAAACCGCGCCTCGATGCGCAGCAGGCGACCGTCGTGGTCCGCGTGGTGCCGCATCCAGATGGTGCACGGGTGGCGGTGCACGTGCCCGAGGAAGCTTTCCTCGCGGCTGTATGCCATTCGTACCGGGCGGCCAGTACGCAGTGCCAGCAGGCAGGTGTGCACCTGCAGGCTGATGTCTTCGCGGGCACCGAATGCCCCACCAACACCGCCGAGCGTAAGCCGAACCTTTTCGACTGGGAAGCCAAGGCAAGCGGCAATCTGCTTCTGGTCCTCGTGCAGCCATTGCGTGGCTACGAACAGCTCTATGCCGTCGCCACCGCTGTCGGGCAACGCCAGCGCTGCCTCAAGACCAAGGAACGCCTGGTCTTGCATACCCATCTCGTATGTGCCCTCGACGACAACCGGGCCCTCGATGGTTTGGTCCCCGCACACGATGCGCTGGTGACGAATCACATTGCCGTCGGGGTGAATGGGTGGGTGTGAGCCATCAATCGCGCGCTCGGGGTCGACGAGAGGGGCGAGCACTTCGTAGTCGACAACAATTGCGGCCAGCGCCCGCCGACAGGTTTCAGGGTGATCGGCTGCAACGGCGGCGATCGGCTCGCCCACAAAACGGACGATCTCGGAGGCGAACACCGGCTGGTCCTCGCTGATCAATCCATAGGTGGGTTTGCCGTGCACGTCGGCGGCAGTGATGACAGCCTCCACGCCGCTGATTTTCCACGCCCCCGACACGTCAATTCGCACGATTCGCGCATGCGGATGCGGCGACCGCAATGTGGCGCCCCACAGAAAGCCATCGGCGCTGAGGTCCCCGGAGAATGCAAACGTGCCCTGCACCTTGGGTACACCATCGGGCCGGGCAACGCTGTCTCCCAACCGTCCGCGAAGCTCGGTGCGGGTTGCCGAATCGGTCATGACGCCGCACCCCCGCCACTCTCACTCGTACGGCCGGCCACACGCGACACCGACACCCGTTGCACCGCGTCGATGATGCGGCCGTAGCCGGTGCAACGGCAGATGTTGCCGGAGAGTTCCTCGCGAATTTCCATCTCTGACGGCTCGGGTGAACTCTCAAGCAGTGAATGCGTCGCCATGATCAAGCCCGGCGTACAGAACCCGCACTGCACAGCACCCGCATCAACGAACGCTTGCTGCACATCGCTGGGTGCGCCCGCGGGCGCCACGCCCTCGATGGTGACAATCTGCTGGCCGAGCGCGGCGGCCGCAAGCACGAGGCAGCTGCAGACCAGCACCTCGTCGACCAACACACTGCACGACCCGCACTCGCCTTGCTCGCATGCGCCCTTGCTGCCGATCAGCCCCAGACGTTCGCGCAGTACGAACAGAAGGCTTTCGCCCAGCCATGCATCGCTGACCTCGCGGAGCTCGCCGTTCACATGAAGTGCATAGATCTGGCTGGTCCCGAAGGCTGGTTGCTCATGTTCGGTCATGCGGGAATGCCCTTCGCAGGAGCCGGCCGGCCAAAACGCCAACGGCGTGGCGACGGTAGGCGGCACTTGATCGGTGATCATCAATTGGACGTGCGGCCTCGCGCACGAGGAGGGCAAAATGCTCGACATCGGCGGCGGACACCGCTCCTGACGAGAAGTCGATGTGTTCTGCGGCAAACGCCTCGGCGAGTGGGCAGCGAAGGATTGTTGGCCCGACCGAACCAAGTGCAATTCGCACAGTCTGGTCGGCGGTATCCGCGACAAGCGCCGCGCTGGCGACGGCAATCACCATTGCGTTGCGTACGCCGACCTTGCTGTAGCCCTGCCAGCCCCGCACTACCGGCATCGTGACCCCGGTGATCAGTTCGCCTGCCTGACGAAGTGTGCGCTTGGGGCCGACCATGTAGTCGACGAACGACACACTGCGATCGCCGTCGAGCGAAGCCAGATGAATCGTTGCGTCAAGAGCCGCAAGGACCGGCAGCCCGTCGCCAGCGGGCGAGCAGGTACCGAGGTTGCCGCCGATCGTCGCTGCATGGCGGATCTGTGGCGAGCCAACGGTGCGGGCGGCCTGAGCCAGGGCAGGCACCCACTGTGCAATGGGTTCGCGTGCAATCTCGTGATACGTGATGCCGGCGCCGATGTGCAGCACGCCGGCCACCGGGTCGTGCGACCAGCGACACAACTCCGGCAAGCGACGAACCGAAATCACAGCTGAGACCTGACGGCGCCCGCCGTTCAGTTCCACCATCAGGTCAGTACCGCCGGCCAAGACCGTGGCCTGCGGGGCGTCGGCCAACGCCTGCAGCGCAGCGGCGAGCGAGGTCGGGACAATCACGGACATAGTGCAGCGACTTTACAATTCGTCAAGGCCTGCGAGCGGCATCTGGCAATCTCTTCACACCGAGAAACACTTGCGCAACCGTCGGTCGACTACTGGACGACGAGGCCTTCGATGCCGTCTTCCGGGGGTGGCAGCTTGGGGTCCAGCTTCTCCAAGTGGTGCAACAGGATCTTGGCGACGGCGAGGTTGCGGACCCAGTTGCGGTCGGCGGGCACCACGTACCACGGCGCGGTTGAAGTGGTGGTGCGCTCGATGGCGTCGTGATACGCCTGCTGATACTTCGGCCACAGCTTGCGATCGTCCAGGTCGCCGGCTCGAAATTTCCAGCGCTTCTCCGGGTCGTCGATGCGTTCCTGCAACCGCTCGCGCTGCTCGTCCTTCGACACGTTCAAGAAGCACTTGATCACGGTGGCTCCTTCGTCGACCAGCAACTGTTCGAAGCCGCGGATGTGGTCGTAACGCTTCGACCACACGGCGCGGGGGACGAAGTTCTTGACGCGGACCACGAGCACATCCTCGTAATGACTCCGATTGAAGATGCCGATGCGGCCCTTCGCCGGCACCTCCGCATGCACTCGCCACAGGTAGTCGTGCTGCGTCTCGGGCCCACCGGGCACACCGAAGTTGGACACATGAAAACCGGCCGGGTTCAAGCCGGCGAGCATGTTGCGAATAGTGCCGTCCTTGCCGGCAGCGTCCATTGCCTGCAGCACCAGCAGCACACTGTGGCGTTCTTCCGCGTAGAGCCGTTGCTGCAGCACGTCGAGCCGCAGCTTCACGCGATCCAGTTCAACCTTGGCGGCTTCCTTGTGCCACCCAAGGGTCGCAGCGGGGTCGTGCGCTGCAAGGGAGAACGGCTTGTTCGGTGCAATGCGCAGAGCGGCGATGGAATCGTTGGCCATGGGCCGACGCTACTTCAACTCGTCTCGGGCACCACCGGCGCATACGGGCAGTGCCGACAACCACTCTCGCAGCAGTATCCACGCTCTGCCAAGAATGCCGCTGTGAACACCGAGTTGCCCGTCGCTGGGTCCCTGTACACCGGCACTCCGCTGGCGACCGCCGCCGCGTGAAGGGCCATCGAGCGTTCGAAGCTGCGGTGTCGAAATGAGTAACGATGCGGCAGCGGAAGGGTCAGAAAGTGCTCCCGTAGTCGCCGCATTCGTCGACCGTAGCTCCGTGTTGCCTACGCGCTCACGGTTGTGGCTAAGGTGCGTTCACCGAGGTGTGATGGGGGTCACACCTGTGTCCGCAACGCCTCGGTAATGACGTACTCACGCACATACGAATTGGGGGAAGAGAATGGGTCAATTGAGCACTCAGTCACGGCGCAAGCCTGGCCGCCTGCTGGCCGTTCTGGTCATCAGTGCCGGCCTAATCGGCGCCGCTTGCGGCGGCGACGACACCAGCAGCAAAACTACCGAAGCAACCTCGCCGGGCTCGGAGACCACTGGTCCCGCGGGCACCGACACCACCGCCGCTGTCGCAACAACGGCACCGCCGCCGACCACCGCCGCAGAGGAGGTTCCCGTAGCAGGCGGCAAGGTCGTGTTTGGCCTCGAGGCCGACACCTCCAGCCCGTGGCGCCCTGCCGAGATGGTCTGCGCAATTGGCTGCTACCAGGTCATTCGCAACATCTATGACTCGTTGGTCATGCCCAACGATGCTGGCTCGTGGAGCCCGTATCTGGCGGACTCGCTGACGCCGAACGCCGACTCCACGGAGTGGAAGATCACCGCCCGCGAGGGTGTCACGTTCCACGACGGCACCCCGTTCGACGGCGCCGCCATCGTCGAGAACCTCACGCGGGCAAAGGAGGGCATCCTCACCGGAAACGCCCTGCGCCCGGTCGAGACCATCGCCGTCGACCCCGCCGATCCGATGACTGCGGTCGTCACCATGAACACCTCGTGGGCGGCATTCCCGTTCACCCTCATCGGCCAGGCCGGCATGGAGGCTTCGCCCACGTGGCTGGCCGCCAGCGACACCGACGACACGCTGAAGTCGAAGCCTGTTGGCACCGGCCCGTTCGTGTACTCGGACTACAAGCCCGACGAGTCATTCACGATGACCAAGAACCCGGACTACTGGAACGCCCCGTACCCGTACCTCGACTCCATCGAGTTCCGTGTGATTCCTGATGGACTGAACCGTCGCGATGCATTGAAGAGCGGCACTGTGGACCTGATTCACACCACCAACGGCGAAACCATCAGCGAATTCCGCGACACCCAGGAATTCCCGATGGTGGAGATCGAGAACAATGCCGAGACCGCCTACACCCTGTTGCACGTGTCGCAGGAGGGCTCGCCGCTCACCGATGTTCGCGTCCGTTGTGCTCTCGCCTATGCGTCCGATGAGCAGCTACTCATCGATACCATCGGCGCCGGCGTCAACCAGATCGCCTTCGGTCCGTTCTCGCCCACGCAGGTCGGTTACCTCGCGAGCACCGGCTTCCCGGAGGCTCAGGACATGGCCAAGGCGCAGGAGTTGATCGCGGCATACAAGGCCGAGAACCCCGGCCCGCTCAACCTGTCGCTCGCCACCACTCAGGACCAGACCAACCTGACCATCGCTCAGCAGCAGCAGCAGTGGTGGACTGAAGCTGGCGTGGACAACGTCACCATCGACCAGATCGACCAGGGCAACTACATCGTCACCGCCCTGCTCGGCAACTTCCAGGTCTTCCAGTGGCGTAACCATGGCGGCTTCGACCTCGACCAGCAGTACATCTGGTGGCACTCCAAGGCCGCACCGCCGGTGGGCGAGCTGGCATTGAACTTCGGCCGCATCCGCGACCCGCAGCTCGATGCATTGCTCGACGAGAACCGTGCCAGTACCGACCCGGCCCGCAAGAAGGAGATCGCCGAGGAAGTCAACAAGCTGTTCGGGACCCAGTGCTACGACCTGTGGGGCAGCTACACAATCTGGGGCATCGCTGGAAAGCCAAACGTTCGGGGCGTGAATCTGTTCACCCTGCCCGACGGCACCCAGGCGCCGTTTGGTGCTGGCATCTCTGGCACGTTCTACCCGATGACTCTGTGGCTCGCCCCGTAGTCAACCGCAACCACTCGTAGAACAGAAGGGACCACCACCACGTCATGCGATATGTGACTCGTAAACTTGCACAAACCGTATTCGTCGTGGTGGTGGTCACCTTCCTCACCTCTATTGCACTTCGTTTCCTTCCCGGCGGCACCGATGTCATCGTCGCTCTCAAAACCGGGCCGGGCGCCACCCCAGAACAAACCGCAAAGGTGTTGGAGGATCTCGGCCTCGACAAATCACTGCTCGGCCAGTACTTCAGCTGGCTCAGGGACTTCGTAACCGGTAACTGGGGCACCACGTTCCGCACCAACCAGTCGATTGCGGAGGAAATCAAGCGGGCGATGCCCATCTCGTTGTACCTGATGGTGTATGGCCAGATTTTCGCCCTCGGGTTGGCCGTGCCAACTGCCGTGTGGTCCGCGTACAAGCAGAACTCACGGTTCGACCGTGCGGCCACCACGTCGGCGTTCGCCATGCTCAGCATGCCCAACTTCATCGTGGCACCGATCCTGATTCTGTTCTTCAGCGTCAACAACAAGTGGTTCCCGTATCCGTCGATCTACACCAGCCTGTGGGACGATCCGATGGCCCACTTCAAGGCCTTTGCGTTGCCCACCATCACCATCGCCATTCCTCTGTACGCCGGTTACATGCGTGTCCTGCGCGCCGACATGATCGGCACCTTGCAGAGCGACTTCATCACCACTGCTCGCGCCAAGGGCGTGGGTACTGGCCCAATGCTGTTCAAACACGCGCTGCGCCCCTCGCTGTTCTCACTGGTCACTTCGGCCGCAGTCAACGTCGGTGCACTGATGGGCGGCGTCGTCGTTGTCGAGCAGATCTTCTCGCTCAATGGCATGGGCCGCCTCACAGTGCAGAGCGTGATCGGCCGGGAGTACCCAACGGTGCAGTACTGCGTCGT
>JAYVVY010000253.1:0-1755 GCA_043786575.1 Ilumatobacteraceae bacterium | reverse complement strand
TCGCTCAGCCAGCCTCGAATTGTCGTGGTGCACGGCGCAACGAGAACTGCTGATTGACGGAACTCAAGCACGTCGTCGGAGGTCAAAACGACTGCGGGTCGCACAAAGCCAGCCTCGCCTCTCGCCGGCGTCCCAAAGTCGATGAGGAGAAGGTCACCTGCTCGCATCGGCCACATCGAATGCGGACGCGTCGAGAACTGCCAAATCGCCGGCCTCTAGGGCCCCGCTCGCCAGTTGGATGCCAATGACCCTGCGCCGCTCGCGTCGGATCAATGCATCAAGTTGTGCATCCATGGTGAGGCCGTCTCGGTCGGCAAGTTGCCGCAGCGCGTCACGGGTTCGCATCGACACTTTGATGGTGGTGACTCCAGCAGTCATACAATGTAGTATACCCAACATACTGATGGTTCTGACCGCCTTCAGCTCAATACGGTCAGCCGGCGGGTTCGCCGGTGGGCGGTGCCCAGGGGCCGCCCAGCTTGAGGTAGCCCTGCTCGGCGTCCCACACGTGGTGCACCGGGTCGTGGACGAAGTAGCGGGTGAAACTGTCAATAGTGAACGACACACCATCGCTGCGACTGCCCGTCCGCTGCCACTGGGCCCCGCCGACGGTTGCGTAGCGGGCCGACAGCATTCCGGCCGCCGCGTGCAGTTCGCCCGCCACGTCGTGGGGTTGCTGTTCGTTGTACGCCTGTTTGATGGCGGTCTCGTCCTGGTCCCAGTTGGCGAACGTTGGGTCGTCCTCGTAGAGCATCATTTCCAGCCGCAGCAGGTACAGCCGGTAGACGTCGCGCACATGGCAGCCGTACTCCGTCGCCGACCAGGTGTTGCCATCTGGTCGCTGGGTGGCGCGCGGATCGGCCAGCAGCTCGCGCCACCGAAGCGCGTTTGCCTCGATGGCGGCGCGTGCCATCAGCGGGTCGAAGGTTGCGGCCTCGAATCCGCAGTCGGGGCACGCTCGTTCGAGTACCCAGGTCCAGTTCTTGTCGTCCGGCACGATCGGCATGCACCGACCGTACCCCGCCCGCGGGTTAGAGGATGGCGACGATTTCGGCCATCAGGTCGCCGGCTTCGGTGGGGTTGAGGCCCACCTTCACACCGGCGGCACGCAGCGCGTCCATCTTGCCCTGGGCCGTGCCCTTGCCGCCGCTGGTGATGGCGCCGGCGTGGCCCATCTTCTTGCCTTCGGGGGCGGTGACGCCGGCGATGTAGGCGCTCATCGGCTTGGTCACGTTGGCCTTGATGAACTCGGCCGCCTCTTCCTCAGCCGAGCCACCGATCTCGCCAATCATGATGATGGCGTGCGTCTCGGGGTCTGCCTGGAACTCGCGCAGGCAGTCGATGAAGTTGGTACCCGGGACCGGGTCGCCACCGATGCCGACGCACGTGGACACGCCAATTCCGCGCTGCTTCAGCTCGTACAGTGCCTGATAGGTGAGCGTGCCCGACCGGCTGACAATGCCGACGTTGGGGCCGCTGGCCGTGGGCAACTGAGCAATCTCGCCGGCGGTGATGCCGATGTTGCACTTGCCTGGGCTGATGATGCCCGGGCAGTTGGGGCCGAGCAGGCGGGTGCTGGGGAAGTCGCGCACGAGGGTGTTGTAGACCTTCGCCTCATCCTGTGCCGGAATGCCCTCGGTGATGCACACGATGAACGAAATGCCGGCGGCCGCTGCCTCGAGGATGGCGGCGCTAGCGGCCTTCGGCGGGACAGCGATGAACGACGCAGTGGCGCCGGTGGCGGCAACGGCCTCA
>JAYVVY010000252.1:0-4040 GCA_043786575.1 Ilumatobacteraceae bacterium | reverse complement strand
CAAATAGCCCGTTAGTTGGGGAGGAGACGGGTGGCTGTTTTGAGCAGCTTGAGCGCGCCCTGCTTGGCGATGGTGCGGTGGTGGCTCTTGCTGGCGTCGTTTGTGCCCGCACGGTTGGCCAGGAACCAGTCGTAACTGTCGGCCAGCATCTCCTCGTTGGAGAAGGTCGGCTGCCAACCAAGCGCGTCGCGCACATGCTGAATGTCGAACCACAGCGACTTCGAATACATCAGCCAGTGATACGGAGCGAACGGTGCCACGTGCAATCCCGCCGCAGCGCGCATGCCCAGCGCAGCGGGCCCGGCGGGCAGCGAGCGAACTTTCGAGCCGGTGTCCGCGTGTGCGCACAACGCTTCCAACGATTCACGCATCGTGCCGAACCGATCGGTTCCGACGTTGAACACGTCTGGGCCAGCCTTGGCACCGGCGAGGGTGCAGACGTCGGCCAGGTCGTCGGCGTGGACGAACTGGTAGCGGTTGCAGCCGTCGCCGAGCACGAAGATGTCGGCGCCATCGGCCACCCACTCGAACAGGATGCCGAAGATACCGAGCCGGCCATGACCGAGGATCGTGCGCGGTCGCACGATGGTGACGTCGAGCCCGTTGCGCACGGCGTCGAGACAAGCCCACTCGGCCGCCAGCTTGGCGTGCCCGTACGACTCGGCAGGGGAGGGCACCGTCGTAGGCAGCACCGGGTTGCTGCGCGGCACGCCGAACACAGCGCTGGACGAGGTATGCACCACCTTGCGCACACCGGCCCGCATACACTCGGCCAGCAGCAGCACGGTGCCGTCGACGTTGACCGTCCGCAACAGCTCCTCGTCCTTGGCAAGCGGGACCTGGGCAACGTTGTTGAACACGACGTCGACACCTTCGACTGCGCGGGCCACGACCGCGGCATCGCGGATGTCACCCTGCACCAGTTCCACCGACGACGGCCGATCGTCGACGTCGTTGATGTCCAGCACACGCACGGCGTGCCCCGCTGCGACCAGTCGGTGCACGAGCAGCGAGCCGAAGTAGCCGCTGCCACCGGTGACGAGTGCGACGGTCACAGCTCCAGCCCTTGATCGAGGCACCAGCGGATACTGCGCCGCATGCCTTCGTAGAGTTCGACAGCGGGCACATAGCCGATCTCGGCGGTGCTGCGGCTGATGTCGACAGCGATGGTGTGTCCCATCTCGCCGAGCACGTGCAGCTGCTGCTGGTACATACCGACGCTCTGCAGCACGCGGTCGCCAATCTCCGCGACGCGGGCAGCGAGCGCGGGAAGGTGGGTAGTGGGCGGCTTCACCGACAGGCCTTCGTCGACCAGTGCGCGGCCGACGGTCTCGACGATCTCGGCAACCGTGTACGCACGCTGATCCGCGATCCAGTAGCCCTTGCCGCGAGCTGCGGGTGTGAGCTCGGCGCACAGAATGCCGTCGACCAGGTTGTCGACATAGACCATCGAGCGGCGTTGCTCGCCCTTGCCGATGACAGGGAACTTGCCGTTACGTACCATGCGGAAAAACGTCGTCTGCCGCGGCGGTTGAAACGGGCCGTAGAACCATGGCGGGCGAACGATGGTGGCATCCAACCCGGCGGCGACCGCCTCGTTGATGGCCATCTCGCCCTGCATCTTGGACTTGCCGTAGCCGAGGTATGGGTTGAATGGTTCGTCGTGGCGGAAGGTGTCGGCTGCGTCGGGGTTGGTGCCGAACGGGCTGTTCGACGACACGTGCACGAACCGCCGCACCCCGGCATCGCTGGCTGCGGCAGCAAGGTAGCGGGCACCGTTGGTATTCACCTCGTAGAACTGGCGAACCTTCTTGGGGTGGATGATGCCGGCCGTGTGAATCACATCGGCGTCGCCTTCTACCTCGTGCATCAGGCGCGCTGCAGTGTCGGCCTTCGCAACGTCGCCGATAATGACGTCCACCCGTCGGCCCTCGAAGCCACCCTCGTCGGTGACGAACTGGCGCATCGTGTCCGCCTCGGCAGTGGTGTGCACCAACAGGCGAAGGTGCACGCGCGTCGGGTCCGTGAGCAGTCGGTGGACGAGCGCGCGCCCCAACCAACCGGCGGCACCAGTGACGACGGTGGTCGATGGTGCAGCCCACGTTGCGATTGATGTGGTGGGTGTGGTGACGGGTGACTCAGGCATGACGACCTCCGGAGGCGACGAAGCGGCGGGCATTGCGGATGGCGAACGCCATCACCGATGCCTGCGGGTTGACCCCTGGCGCCGTGGGCAGCAGCGAGGCGTCGTTGACATAGATGTTGTTGCAACCGTGGACGAGGCCAAAAGAGTTGGCGCCGGTGCGGCCTTCCAGCTCGCCCATCGGCACGGTGCTGCACAGGTGGACCGTCATCACGCTGGCTTTGGTGGCGGCGAAGGCGTGCTGCATGGTGGCCAGGTCGCGGCGGTTCTTCACTGACGGCGCACCCTTGAACGACGGGTAGACCTCAACGGCGCCAGCCTCCAACATCAGTAGGGCAAGGCGTCCGAGGCCGCTGCGCAACAGCTCCCGATCGCGGTGGGTGAGGCCGTAGGTGACGACAGGGTCCTTCATGCCGCGAAACGAGCGCACTCGGCCAAGCCCCTCGCTGGTGATGGCTGCGTAATAGACGCTGATCTTGCGCCACTCGCTGATCGCGTGCTGGAACGCCGGCCACTGGTCCAACAATGACAGCGCGACGAGGCCCGGGTTGCTGGCCGACCCGCCGAACGACAGGTGTGGCGCGAACTCTTTGACTTGGTGGACGGGCACGTCATCGGGAACGTTCAGCTCGTTGGTGAAGCGCGCCGCCAGCTTGACGGTGGGGTGCACAGCCAGCGTCTTGCCGATATGGCCGCGGACGCCCGAGCGTTGCAGCAGGGCGGGGGACTGGATGGCCCCGCCGCAGACGAAGACAGTGCGAAAGGTGATGGTGCCGCGGCGGCCGTCGGCGAGTGTGGTGTCGGCGGAGAGTGCGGTGCCCCCGCTGCGGACCAGTCGGTCGATGCGACAACCGGTGGCCATGCGGGCGCCGGCTCGCATCGCGCGCGGCAGGTAGGTCTTTGTCATCGACTGACGTTCACCGCCGGGAGCGTGTGCGGGGTAGGTCATCCAACGCGGAATCTCACCGTTGCGCCAGCCCAGCTGGTCCGCACCGCGGCGAAGCACATCGCTCGGTTCGGTGTACGCGCCCGGCACCGTGCTGACGCTGATGTCGCGCTCCACCTCGTCGGCAATCGACAACACCTCGTCGGGGTTGAAGTCGGCGATTCGAAACTCGTCGCGCCATCGCTGCAACACGTCGCCGGGCGGGCGCCAGTAGAGGCCGCTGTTGACCTCCGTGCCGCCACCGGCACAGCGACCTTCGGTGTACGCAATCGAGGGCAGGCCAAGGGCAACGGTGACGCCGCCGGCGCGATACTGGCGGTCCATTTGCTCCAGCGAGAAGGGCACGACTGCGCCCTGCTCGACCCATTCGCCCTCCTCGACGATCAAGACGTCGAGGCCGGCTTCGGCGAGCACTGCGGCGGTGGTTGCCCCGCCGGCCCCGCTGCCGATGATGAGCACGTCAGCGTCCATCGCTGTCGCTCCGGGTGTCGTTGCGGGTGTCGTTGCAGCTTGCGCGCTCATGCGGCCTTCTCCAGGCTGGCACCGGTGGGTGTGGTGTCGGGCCAGTGTTCCCACACGTACGCAAAGCCGAGCGAGCGGATCAATCGCGGGTATTCAGCCACGAGCGGAAGCGGCAGCTTCATCACAATGCGGGCAACGCCCCAACCGCCGGGCACGGCGACCAGGCCACGGAAGATGGAGCCGAGCACGAGCACACCAAAGCGGGTGAAGCTGGGCAACGAATCGACGCGGTGGGCGATGAAGCCGATCACCTCGCGGCGCTTGGCGGGCGCGAGGTCGGGAAGGTCGACGGCGAGTAGGCGCTCGGCGAACGAACCGACAACGGGAAGAGCGGGCACCTGGCGCATGAGCAGGTGGAATCGTAGCTGCGAGATAGCATCGCCGCCCGTGCGTTGTGTCGTCGTTGTTCCCACTTTCAATGAGCGCGAG
>JAYVVY010000251.1:0-5912 GCA_043786575.1 Ilumatobacteraceae bacterium | reverse complement strand
TCCCCCACCGCTGCACCCATGGTCGCAAACAGCGCCGCCAGCCACCATTGCGGGTCCGTGGTGAACCGATGCAGGTAGCCAGCGGTCATACCGCCCATTCCGTACGCGAGGGCCAGAACGCCCAGCGGCGTGTCGCCGCTGGCGTCGGACAACATGCCCAGAACGAAGCCGGCAATCGCACCGCGATCCATTCCGCCGCCGGCGCCGGCCGCAACCACCAGCGCCAACACCAGCTGTATTTGTACGTCGTGAATCGGATGGTTGGCAAAAATGACCCGCTGCAGCGAGAGCGTTAGAAGACCGACAGGCAGGAGGCGAATCAGCGGCGCAACGACGAACCCTCGCACCGCTCAGGGACCGACCGTTTCGGACACGTAGAGCACCACAGCCACGAAGTTGAGCTGCCGCAGACTGGCGTTGGGCGTGACCTCAACCAGATCGCCGCTGTCGCCCTTCTGCGACACGATGCGCGTAATCACGCCGATGGGAATGCCCTGCGGCGCGAGGCCCTTGGTGCCGCCGGCGGTGTCAACGATGGCACCGACCTTCACGTTGGCCAGCGACGAGCTGCTGTCCACAAATCGCAACAGCATCGGCTTGTTGCCGCCTTGACCTTCCAGCAATCCGGTCTCTCGGATCACTTCGAGCGCCGTGGTCGTCGTGACGGCCGGCGGCGTGGTGGTGGCAGCGGTGGCGGCGCCCGGTGTGGTGGTAGTCGTCACGGCCACTGTCGTGGTGGTGGTGGTCGCGGTCGTGGTGGTGGTCGACGTGCTGCTGGAGGTGACGCCACCACCAACAGGAATCTCCGGAATTGGGCCCGCGATACCTTCGTCGTCCTCCGACGACAACACCTGCGCCGGCACCGAATAACCGGGGTCAGTGATCAGTTTGACCAGGCTGTGTGTCGGGTACACACGCGTGATGCGGCCGACCAACCCGGCACCGTTGGTGACCGGCATTCCAACACGAATTCCATCGGTGGAACCAACATTGATTTCGACGGTGTTCTGGAAGTTGCCGGGCGAGTCGCCGATGACTTGCGCCGCAACGGTTGGGTAGTTGAACTTAGAGGCCAGCTGCTGCACCTTGAGGAGCAGCCGATACTCAAGAATGGCGGAACGAGCCTCGACGTCGTTGCCCTTTTGATGTTCGATCTGGTCGCGCAGCGCCTGGTTTTCGCGTTCGACATCGTCGTAGTTGGTGATGCCGTACCAGGCACGTTCCAGCGGCAGCGTGATGGCACGAGTGGCAGTGTCGATTGGCTGCAGCACGGTGGCCAGCACGCCACGGGCCCTGTCGATGACGGGGTTGCCGTTTCGGTCCAGTGTGATGAACAGCAGGCACGTGAGCACGACCAGCGCGACCACACGACGACGACTCAAAGCGGAAAACATGTGATGACCTCCGAGCGACTAGTCGTCGCCACCGAGTGACATCAGCCCCCGCATCGCATCGATGTTTTCGAGCGCCCGCCCAGAGCCGATGACGACGCTGAACAATGGATTGTGTGCGATGTTGATGGGCATGCCGGTCTCGTGCGAGAGGCGCCGATCAAGGCCCGCGAGAAGGGCGCCGCCACCGGTGATCATGATGCCTTGCTCCATGATGTCGGCGGCCAGCTCTGGTGGGGTGCGGTCAAGAGTGGTCTTCACGGCGTCAACGATGGCAGAAACTGGCTCTGCAAGGGCTTCGCGCACCTGTTCGGTGGTCATCGGGATGGTGCGCGGCAGGCCACTGATCAGGTCGCGGCCGCGGATGTCGGCGGTGAGTTCTTCGTCCAGCGGCCACGCGGAACCCATGTGGATCTTGATTTCTTCGGCCGTGCGGTCGCCGATGGCGAGAGAAAATTCCTTCTTCACCCACTGCATCACTGCGTCATCAAGTTCGTCGCCGGCAACACGAACGGACTGCGCTGTCACGATTCCCCCGAGCGAGATGACGGCGACTTCGGTAGTGCCGCCACCGATGTCGACGATCATGTTGCCGCTGGGCTCGTGCACCGGCATGTCGGCGCCGATGGCCGCAGCCATCGGCTCTTCGATGATGTGCACGGGCTTGCGCGCGCCTGCGTACTCGGCAGCGTCTTGCACGGCGCGCTGCTCGACGCCCGTGATGCCCGAGGGCACGCAGATGATCATGCGCGGCTTGCTCCACCGGCTGGCGTGCACCTTCTGAATGAAGAAGCGCAGCATCTTTTCGCACACTTCGAAGTCGGCAATGACGCCGTCTTTCAATGGCCGAATGGTCTTGATGCGGCCGGGGGTGCGGCCCATCATGCGCTTGGCTTCGATACCGACGGCGACTGGCCGGCCGTCCGTGATGTCGATGGCGACGACGGATGGTTCATTGAGCACGACACCTTGCCCACGGGCATAGATGAGTGTGTTTGCTGTGCCCAAGTCGATGGCGAGATCACGACCGAGCGCGAGCGGGTTGCTTCTCGCCATCACCATCCTCCTTCTCTTCCTGTTACGTCTGCGTCTGCCGCCGGGCGGCTGAAACCGTCGAACTGCTCGTCGAGATTCGACAAGTTTCCCCGAAGTCTAGCGGGTGCGCAGTTTGTTACAGATTCGGGAAGAAAATGCCAATTTCACGCTCGGCCGAGGCCAGCGAATCGCTGCCGTGTACGAGGTTCTCCGTAAACGAAGCGCTCAGATCACCACGGATGGTGCCGCCCGCGGCCTTACGGGAATTGGTGGCGCCCATGAGGGTGCGCATGACTTCCCACGTGTCTTCCGGGCCCTCGACGACCAGTGCAACGACAGGGCCGCTGCTCATGAACTCAACGAGGTCGGCGTAAAACCCTTTGCCGACGTGATCCTCGTAGTGACGAGCGAGCGTGTCGGCGTCGAGCTGGCGAAGATCCATCGCAACGATGGTGAGGTCCTTGGACTCGATACGGGAGATGATCTGCCCGGCGAGCTTGCGGCGAACGGCATCGGGCTTGAGGAGGACGAGAGTGCGATCAGACATGGCCCCCAACGCTACCGACCGCTTGCCCGATTTCGCAGGTGACTAGAGGACCTTGCGGAGGTAGGGGCGGGCGCCACCGACGATGTAGAGCGAGCCGGTGATCAGGATTGCATCGTCGCTCTCGGCCAACGAAAGTGCGCGGTCGATGGCTTGCTCGACGGTCGCGTGTTCCAACACTTGGTCGCAGCCCATGGCACGTGCGGCCGCCGTCAGCTCGTTGGCGGGCATGCCCCGCGACGAGGGTGCGGTACAGGTGAGCACAACGTCGAACTCGTCGGCGCGCAACGCGGACAGCATCTCGCGCGGGTCGCGCCCCTGTAAGCAGCCGACCACCAGAATGCGGCTACCGGCGGGGTCGAAGTCATCGAAGAACACCGAAGCGCACGTGTCGGCCCCAGCTGGGTTATGCGCGCCGTCGACGATGACGAGCGGCTGATGACCGAGCACTTCAAAGCGACCGGGCATGACGACCTCGGCGAAGCCCTCGGTGACAAGTTCACCAGGTACAGGCGATGCAAAGAAGGCCTCAACCGCTGTGAGTGCCACCGCTGCATTGTCGCCCTGATGGCGACCATGCAGCGGCAGGAAGATGTCCGGGTACACCATCGTCGGCGTGCGCAGGTCCATCATGCGGCCGCCCAGCGCCAGCTGATTCTCCAGCACATCGAAGTCCGTGCCGCGCAGGAAGTTGGTCGCTCCCCCAGCCTTCACAAATGCCTGCGCCAGTTCGTAGTCCGTCTCGCCGATCACCACGGCGCTACCGGGCTTGACGATGCCGGCCTTCTCGGTGGCGATGTGCAGCTTCGTGGGGCCTGCGTACTCGGTGTGGTCGACGCCGATGTTGGTGACCACAGCGACCTGCGAGTCGCAGACGTTGGTTGCGTCCCAGCGGCCCAGAAGCCCGACCTCGACGACGGCCACATCTATGGCGATGTCGGCGAACCACCGGAACGCCGCGGCGGTGACGGCCTCGAAGTAGCTGGGGTGCACGCCGGTGATGCCTTCCAGGTCGGCGACTGCCGCCACCTGCTCGGCGAACTCGTCGTCACTGATGGGCTCGCAGTTGCGGGCGATGCGCTCGTTGATGCGTTCCAGATGAGGGCTGCTGTAGGTGCCCACCGACAGACCGTGCGCCATCAGCAGGCGCGTGATCATCTGCGTGGTGGAACCCTTGCCGTTGGTGCCCGTCACGTGGATGACCGGGTACGTCAGCTGCGGGTCGCCCATCGCAGCCATCAGCTTGACCATGCGGTCCAGCGTCGGCGACGTGATGCGGCCGGTGGTGTCGTAGTTGGAGTGCGTATCGAGGTACGCGAGCGCGTCGGCGTAGCTCATGATGTGGTTGTCACCGCACGACCCGCCGTCATTGCACTACTCAGCTGGCTTGGCGGCGCGGGCGCTTACTGACCGGCTCGCGCGGCACGAGAGTGGGGATGACCTTGGTCTTCACCGTGTCTGCGTCGATGACCACACTGCCGACATCGCTGCGGCCGGGCAGCTCGTACATCGTGTTGAGCAGCACCTCTTCGAGGATGGCGCGCAGACCACGAGCACCGGTGCCACGCAGCAACGCCTGGTCGGCGACTGCTTCCATTGCTTCGCGAGTGAACTCCAGCTCGACGTCTTCGAACTCGAACATCTTCTGGAACTGCTTGATCAGCGAGTTCTTTGGCTCGACGAGAATCTTGATGAGCGCATCGCGGTCAAGGCTGCGAACCGCACCGACCATTGGGAGGCGGCCGATGAACTCGGGGATCATGCCGAACTTGAGCAGGTCTTCGGGCTGGACGGCAGCGAAAAGGGCCCCGGGGTCGCGATCGGCCTTGCTCATCACCGTGTTATTGAAGCCCATGCCGCGCTGACCGACGCGGTTCTCGATGATGGTGTCCAAGCCGGCGAACGCACCACCGCAGATGAACAGCACGTTGGTGGTGTCGATCTGGATGAATTCCTGATGCGGGTGTTTGCGGCCGCCCTGCGGCGGAACCGATGCAACGGTGCCCTCAAGAATCTTCAGGAGCGCCTGCTGCACACCTTCACCTGACACATCACGGGTGATGGACGGGTTCTCGCTCTTGCGCGCGATCTTGTCGATCTCGTCGATGTAGATGATGCCGGTCTCGGCCTTCTTCACATCGAAGTCGGCGGCCTGGATGAGCTTGAGCAGGATGTTTTCGACATCCTCGCCGACATAGCCAGCCTCGGTGAGCGCGGTCGCGTCAGCAACGGCGAACGGCACGTTGAGCAGACGTGCAAGCGTCTGCGCCAGGTGCGTTTTGCCGCACCCGGTGGGCCCGAGCAAGAGGATGTTGCTCTTCTGCAGCTCGATCTCGTCGCGACGGCCAACACCTGCGTTCTGCTGGTACTGGATACGGCGATAGTGGTTGTACACCGCCACCGACAGGATCTTCTTCGCTTCGTCCTGCCCGACGACATAGTCATCGAGGAAGGTGCGAATTTCGCGGGGGGTGGGCAGCTGGTCGAAATGCAGCTCGCTGGTGTCGGTGAGCTCTTCCTCAATGATCTCGTTGCACAGGTCGATGCACTCGTCGCAGATGTACACGCCAGGCCCAGCGATCAGCTTCTTGACCTGCTTCTGCGACTTGCCGCAAAACGAGCACTTCAGCAACTCACCGGTGTCACCGAATTTCGCCACAGTTGCTTCCCTCTCGTTTCAGCTACGTCGTCGCGGGCGTTCAGCGGATAGGACCCGAGCGGTCCACCACATCACGCGACGTGATGACATCGTCGATGATGCCATACGCGAGGGCCTCGTGCGCTTCCATCACGAAATCGCGGTCTGTGTCGATGTGGATGCGCTCGATGGTTTGGCCCGTGTGAGCGGCCAACATTTCCTCGAGCAGATCGCGCATACGCAGGATTTCCTTGGCTGCCAGCTCCAGGTCAGTGACTTGGCCGTAGCCGGTGCTGCCCGACGG
>JAYVVY010000250.1:0-4271 GCA_043786575.1 Ilumatobacteraceae bacterium | reverse complement strand
CCGAGTTCGTGGAGGCGCTGGCGCCGACGAAGGTGTTGCTGATGCCCGACGGTCAGGTCGACTACTTCAGCGAAGACTGGCTGGAACTCGTCAGCCTGGCGTAGTGCTTCGTCAGGGTCAGCCTTCGACGCTTCCACGCGCCGGGCAGTAGGTTGCGCGGATGCGCCTTGGAACAATGAGCAATGCAATCAACGTTGGCACCATCGACGAAGTCGTCGCCGAGGCGCACGCCGCGGTTGAGCTTGGTGCCCACACGTTCTGGTCATCACAGATCTTTGGCCACGACGCGCTGACGGTGCTGGCCATCGTCGGCCGTGAGGTGCCGGGCATCGAGCTCGGTACCGCAGTGGTTCCCACCTATCCGCGCCATCCGATGATGTTGGCGCAGCAGGCGCTCAGCACGCAGGCCGCGATCAACAGCCGCGGTGATGCGGGTTTGTGTTTGGGCATCGGCCTTTCTCATCAGATCGTGGTCGAGTCAATGTGGGGTTTGTCGTACTCGAAGCCGGTGCGACACCTGAAGGAGTACCTCTCGATTCTGATGCCGCTGTTGGAAGGAAAGCCGGTGAAGTTCGAGGGCGAGGACTACCGAGTGCAGGGCGCGGTGACCGTTGGCGGCAGCAGCCGTCCATCGGTGCTGGTCGCTGCGCTCGGTCCGCAGATGTTGCGGGTCACTGGCGCACTCGCCGACGGCACCTCAACATGGTGTGTCGGGCCCAGAACGCTGGCCGAGCTGACCATCCCGACGCTGCGCCAGGCCGCCGCCGACGCCGGTCGTCCCGAACCGCGAGTGGCCGTTGCACTACCGGTGTGCGTGACTGACGACGTCGACGCCTCGCGCAAGCGCGCTGCCCAGGTGTTCGCCATCTACGACACGCTGCCCAGCTACAAGACGATGATGGACCGTGAGGGCGTCGATGGCCCGGGAGGCATTGCCATTGTTGGCACCGAGGCCGAAGTGCGCGACCAGATCGACGAGCTGAAGTCCATCGGTGTGACGGACTTCAATGCTGGTGTGTTCACGACGAACCCCGACGAGCTGGCACGCACGAACTCCGTGCTGCGCGAACTCGTCTAGTTCTCCGACCATTCACTGGTCATGATGGTGCAGGGCGACCGGTGTCGTGGTGCCGGTATTGGCGTTGTACGGCTTGTTGACGAGGTCGAAGAAGTCGTTGCCCTTGTCGTCGACAACGATGAACGCGGGGAAGTCGTGGACCTCGATCTTCCACACGGCCTCCATGCCCAGCTCGGGCATTTCGAGTACCTCCACCTTGGTGATGCAGTCCTGTGCGAGGCGGGCCGCTGGGCCGCCGATGCTTCCGAGGTAGAAGCCGCCGTGCGCCTTGCACGCATTCGTGACGGCCTTGCTGCGATTGCCCTTGGCGAGCATCACCAGGCTGCCACCCGCTGACTGAAACTCGTCGACGTAGCTGTCCATCCGGCCGGCTGTGGTGGGGCCGAACGAGCCGCTTGCCATCCCGGTGGGCGTCTTGGCCGGGCCCGCGTAATACACGCAGAAGTCCTTCATGTACTGCGGCATCGGCTCGCCGCGGTCCAGACGTTCCTTGATCTTCGCGTGGGCGATGTCGCGGGCGACGATCATCGTCCCGGCCAGCATCACTCGGGTCTTCACCGGGTACTTCGATAGCTCGGCGCGAATGTCAGCCATCGGCCGGTTCAGGTCGATGTGCACTACCTCCGCGTCGGCCAGGTCGTCGTGCGTTACTTCGGGAAGGAAGCGGGCAGGGTCGGTTTCCAACTGCTCGAGGAAGATGCCGTCCTTGGTGATCTTGCCCAGCATCTGGCGATCGGCACTGCAGCTGACAGCCATACCGACCGGACAGCTCGCGCCGTGGCGCGGCAGTCGCACAATGCGCACGTCGTGGCAGAAATACTTGCCACCGAACTGTGCGCCGATGCCTGTCTCCTGACTGAGCTTCAAGACTTTGGCTTCCAGGTCGAGGTCGCGGAACGCGTGGCCAAGCTTGCTGCCCTCGGTGGGGAGGCTGTCGAGATAGTGGGCGCTGGCAAGCTTGGCGGTCTCCACCGCCATCTCCGCGCTGGTGCCGCCAATGACCACCGCGAGGTGGTACGGCGGGCAGGCCGACGTGCCGAGCGTCTTCATCTTCTCGAACAGCCACGGCAGCAGCGTCTTCTCGTTGAGCAACGCCTTCGTCTCCTGGAAGAGGTAGCTCTTGTTGGCACTGCCGCCGCCCTTGGCCAGGAACAGGAACTTGTAAGCGTCGCCGTCGGTGGCGCTGATCTTGATCTCGGCGGGCAAGTTGTTGCCCGTGTTGACCTCTTCGTACATGGTCAACGGGGCCATCTGGCTGTAACGCAGGTTGCTGGTTTGGTAGGTGTTGAATACGCCGCGGGCGATTGCTTCCTCGTCGCCACCGTCGGTATGGACGAGGTTGCCCTTCTTCGCCTTCACGATGGCGGTGCCCGTGTCCTGGCACATCGGCAGCACGCCGCCGGCGCTGATGGCCGAGTTCTTCAGCAGGTCGAGCGCCACGAACTTGTCGTTGTCGCTGGCCTCCGGGTCGTCAAGAATTTTGGCCAACTGGGCGAGGTGTGCCGAGCGCAGGAAGTGGGCAATGTCGCGCATCGCCTCTTGCGTGATCAGCGTGAGTGCGGCCTCGTCGACCTGCAACATGGTGCCAAGCGGCGTGTCGACGGTGCGCACATGGTCGGTGCTGACCAGCCGATACTGCGTCTCATCGTGACCCAGTGGGAACAGCTCAGTGAACTCGAACTCAGGTGCAGCAGCCATGCCAAAAGCCTACGCCCACCCATCCCCGCGCCCCCAGCCCACACCGCGGCGTTCACCCCGCGCCCGCAGCTCGCTACCACCCCGCGTCGGCAACCTGTCATGTGCGTGACCTCCAAGACTGGTGGTCAGGCCATGACAGGTAAAGACGTGGTGAGCGTCTTGAGGACGTAGTCCTTGCCGTCGATGACATCCGCCGTGGTGAATTCGAGAACCTCCATGCCGGACTGCTGCAGGGCGTTGCGACGGTGCGCATCGCGTCGACGATCGCTATCGCTGGTGTGGCCAAGTCGACCACTTACTTCGACGACGACATTCGTGCCGGGGAACTGGAAGTCGACACGGGCCACGGTGCGGTTGTCCCGCCGAAAGACGACCTGGCAATCCGGACGAGGGAGTCGCAGCTCGCGAAGTAGCCGAAGAAATCGACGCTCCAGATGCGACTCGCCGCCCGAGTCCAGCAGCAACTCTCGCATCAGGCGAGTGCCCGCTCTGCCGCGACCACCGACTTTCGCCAGACGTTTGCGGAGTCGCGACAGCGCCGTCCTCCGCAATCGAATCGCGCTGTCGATCGCTGCTTCCAATTCGAAGGCCGTGACACCAGTGGCCGCGTAGTCCAACAGGGCGCGGGTGGCAGTTGTCGTGCGGACACCGCGGTGGCGGATGACGTCCTTTTCGTCGAGGGTCACGCTGGTGTGGATCGGAATCCAGTGAGGTACGAACCGCTTCGAACGGGCCACGATGAACTCGGCTCGCTGAGGTTTGGGTACCTCAACGCCGAGCCAGAAAAGTGCAGTGGCGGCATGCAGTGCCCCGCGATTTCCGAGCCAGCTAGCGCCCGCGTGAACCGTCATCTCGAACGTCAACTCGGTCGCAGCGTGTCGAAAGTGCTTCGGAGTGACCTGAATCCACCGGTTGTCATCCTGCCAGCGCTGCCACCGGGCTCGACTGATGCCAGCCCGCGTCACGTCAACGGTGCTCACCAGCCGATGGTGTGCGCGTGCCCGTTCGATCAAATCTGTTTCGTCCTTCACACAATGACTGAGCATGGCGAGGTGTCCGAATCGGCAAACAACATCAACTCTCGTCAACTTGTCATGCCTGCGACCACCAAATTTGGTGGTGGAACGCATGACGGGTTCGAACCCGGTGAATCTCGGCCGCGCAACCTGTCATGGCTGCGACCTTCAGGTTTGCTGGCCACGGTCATGACAGGTAGCCGAAAGTTGGGGCTGGCCCGGGGGTGGGGGCTGGGCCCGGGGCTGGGCTGGAGGCGACGTTGGCATGGGCCGCGGGAGGAGGCGTTGGGGCGAGGGGGCGTGGGTTCCGCCGGGCGGCTTGTTATTTGAGGCGTGTGGGGTTCGCGGTGGCGGGGTCCAGCGGCCACTGGTGTTTGGGATAGCGGCCGGCCATTTCCTTGCGGACCTCGGCCCAGGTGCCGGCCCAGAAGCCGGGGAGATCGCTGGTGATCTGGATGGGACGGTCGGCGGGGGAGAGC
>JAYVVY010000249.1:0-12236 GCA_043786575.1 Ilumatobacteraceae bacterium | reverse complement strand
CACGAACGCTTGGGTGCGGAGATGTTGGCCGCCGCAGGCTCGCCGTTGGTGACCGTCGAGTTGGTCCAGGGTCGCGGCGAGCACGCCGCAGCACTCCGCTACGCCGACAACATCTGACACTTACTGATGCTCTTGAGAGAGAAGTCGCCTGCCGCTGGCCCCTACGATGGTCTCGGGTCGCTGCGGCCGGAGCGTCGGGTACTTGTTTTCAACGGACGGCAACGGTGGTTGCCGGTGCGGTAACCGCCGTTGCCGAGTGCCGAAAAACAATTCACCCGAGGCTGTGCTTCGAACCCGGCAGCGACTCGCCGCCACCCTTTCAAGAGCAATCAGTAAAAGCCAGGCGATCGGCGAGGTCAGCTGGGGAGCATGCCGACGGCGGACTGGGCCCGTGCCAGCGTGACCGAGGCGACCTCGCGTGCCTTGCCGGCACCCTTGCGCAGCAACGACTGCAGCTCGCCGCGGTCCTTCATCAGCTCGTGGTAACGAGCTTGCATGGGTGCGAGCAGCTCAATGACGGCTTCCCCGGCGGCGGTCTTCAGTGTGCCGTATTGGGTGTAGCCGGCGGCGAGCGCTTCGGGTGTTTCACCGGTGCAAGCGGCAAGGATCTCGAGCAGGTTACTGATACCTGGCTTCTCGGCACGGTCACAGCGGACTTCGTTGTCGCTATCGGTCACCGCTCGCTTGAACTTCTTCAGGATGGTGGCCGGCTCATCGAGCAGGTAGACCACGCCGCTGTCAGTGGTGGACGACTTGCTCATCTTGGAGGTCGGGTCCTGCAAATCCATCACGCGAGCGCCGGCCTTGGGAGTGACGGCCTTTGGAATGACGAAGGTGTCGCCGAAGCGATGGTTGAAGCGGATTGCGATGTCGCGGGTGATCTCGATGTGCTGGCGCTGGTCGTCGCCGACCGGCACCTCCTCGGTGTCATAGAGCAGGATGTCGGCAGCCTGTAGTGCGGGATAGGTGAACAGACCGGCGGAAATGAACTCCGCCTCGCGCTTGGCTGACTTGTCCTTGAACTGGGTCATCCGGCTGAGTTCGCCGAAGCTGACGGTGCACTCCATCATCCATGCCAATTGGCTGTGCTCGGTGACATGGCTCTGCACGAACACCGTGGCCACCCCGGGGTCGAGCCCGACGGCGAAGAGCATCGCCGCCAGCTGCAAGGTGGTGGTGCCCAACGTGTCGGGCGTTTCGGTGATCGTGAGCGCGTGTAGGTCGACGACGCCGTGAAATGCATCAGTTTCGTGCTGCCCGGATACCCAGTTGCGCAGTGCACCCAGGTAATTGCCGAGATGTACGTCGCCCGTGGGCTGGATGCAGGAAAGCACGCGTGTCACGGCGGGGAGACTACCTGCGACCCGCCATTCCACAGGCTTGATATCGGGCCCGCTAGACGCCACACGCGTCCTTGACGAGTCGCCGTGCGCGGTATTGAGAAGTCGCCATCAGCGAATCAGGTGTGGGCGCGGAGCCAACGGGTACGATCTTGTCTCGTGGCTGTTGACGTGTCTACCTCTGTGTATGAGGGGCCGTTTGACTTGCTGTTGCACCTGATCCTCAAAGAGCAGGTGGACATCTACGAGGTCAACCTCAGCCACATCGTGGACGCGTACCTGCACGAGATCGAGCTACTGCAGCACCTCGACCTGGACCTGGCCACTGAGTTTCTGCTGATCGCATCCACGCTGGTGGAGCTGAAGGCGCGTCGGCTGCTGCCTGGCCGCGACGACATCGACATCGACGACGAGCTGGCCCTGTGGGAAGAGCGCGACCTGCTGCTGGCGCGGCTGCTGGAGTGTAAGACGTTCAAGGACGTCGCCACCGTGTTCAGCAAGCTGGCCGACGACGCCGACCACTCGTTCCCGCGGGCCGTGGGCGCCGATGAGCGCTTTGCCGAGCTGATGCCCGACCTGATGGAGGGCGTTACCCCGCCCCGCCTGCAGCGGGCCTACATGAAGGCGATCACCCCCAAGGTGGTGCCTCGCATCGACCTCTTCCACGTGGCGCCCATCCGCGCCAGCGTGTCCGATGCGCTGGCCGAGCTGGTCGACGAATTGCCCCGCGTGGGCCGGATGTCATTTCGTCGCCTGACCAGTGGCTTGGTCGAGCGCCTGGAAGTCATCGTTCGCTTCCTGGCCCTGCTGGAACTGTTCAAACAAGGGCTCGTCGAGCTGGACCAGAGCGAGCGCTTCGGCGACATCGAAGTGGTCTGGACCGGTGGCGAAGGTCTACTCCAAGATCTTGATATCGACGACTATGAAGGATGAGTTACTGAGCGTGCCCGACCAGCCCAACCCTCTCGACGCAGAAACGGTGCGCGCAATCGAGGCGATCATCATGGTCGCCGTCGAGCCGGTGCCCACTGAATTGCTCGCCCAGTTGCTGGAGCAGCCGACTGTTGTCATCGACCGTCTGTGCGCAGAGCTGGCCGACACCTACGCCGAGGTCGGCCATGGCTTTCAGCTGACGAGGGTGGCTGGCGGCTACCGCTACCAAACCCACCCCGACCTGTCGCCCTACGTCGAGCGCTTCCTGCTCGACGGACAGCGCGCCCGCATGAGCGGCGCCGCCCTGGAAACGCTGGCGATCATTGCCTACAAGCAGCCGCTCTCGCGTGCGCAGGTGGCCAGCATCCGTGGGGTCGACCCCGATGGTGTGATCCGCACTCTGCAGGCCCGCGGGTACGTCACCGAAGTCGGCCGCGACAGCGGGCCGGGCCAGGCCATTCTGTTCGGCACCACCGCCTCGTTCCTGGAGAAGCTGGGCGTCAACTCGTTGGCCGACCTGCCGCCGATCGTGGAATTCGTACCCGGCGCCGACGTGGTGGAAGCCCTCGAGCACGGCCTGCGCATTGACCCAGCCGCCGATGCCCGTGGCTGACGCGGATGACATCGCCGACAATCTGAATGACGAGGGCCCGGACGATGAGTTCGAGGATGCCGTTGACGTTGACGTTGACGTTGACGTTGACGACGACTTCGATGACGACGGCGACTTCGAAGATGACGATGACGACGACTTTCAGCTGAATCGGACTGCTCGCGACCCGAACCGGCCGGTCGAGCCGCCGCTGTGGGAACAGATGGCCGCTCAATCGGCGGAACTGCCGCAGGGCGAACGGTTGCAGAAGGTGCTGGCGGTACGGGGCTGGGGGAGCCGACGTGTCTGCGAGGACATGATCTCCGACGGCCGCGTCATGGTGAATGGCGCTGTGGCCGTGCTCGGCCGCCGCGTGGATACCGACCACGACCTGGTCGAGGTGGATGGTGTGCCGATTGGCGTCAAGCCCGGCCTGGTGTACTACCTGCTCAACAAGCCCGATGGCGTGGTCACCACGGCGCACGACCCGCAGGGCCGGCCGACAGTCGTCGAGCTGGTGCCCGCCGAACCGCGTGTGTACCCCGTGGGCAGGCTGGACTTTGCCACCGAGGGCCTGCTGCTGCTGACCAATGACGGCGACCTGGCCCACCGGCTGGCGCACCCCAGCCATGGCGTCGAGAAGGAGTACCTGGCGGAGGTCAGTGGTTCGCCCGGCGGGGGAGCACTGCGTCGGCTGCGCGACGGTGTGGAGCTGGAAGACGGGATGACCGCCCCGGCCAAGGTGTCGCAACCCAGCCCGGGCGTGCTGCGGCTCACCATCCACGAAGGTCGCAACCGCCAGATTCGGCGGATGTGCGAGGCCGTTGGCCACCCGGTGAACCGGCTGGTGCGCGTACGAATCGGCCCCTTGCGCGACGCTGCGTTGAAGCCGGGCGAGTGGCGTGAGCTGACCCAGGCAGAGGTGCGCAGCCTGGTGGAGTCAGCGGCAGGCGACACCCGGCCGATACGCTAAATGGTCGTGTCAGCGGCTCGACGGGCAAACATCGCAGGTCTCGGCCTCATCGGCGGTTCCATTGCCCGCGCCCTCACCGAACGCGGGTGGACGGTCAGCGGCGACGACCACGATCCTGAGCGTTGCGCCCGCGCGTTAGAGATGGGGGCGGTCAGCGCAATCGGCCTGGATGCCGACGCCGAAGTCACCTTCGTTGCCACCCCTGTCCTCACGCTCGTCGACCAGGTAAAACGGGCCTTGGCCGAGACGAATGGCCTGGTCACCGATGTCGGCAGCGTCAAAGGCGCAATTGCAGCGAGCATCGATGATGCCAGGTTCGTGGGCGGCCACCCGATGGCTGGCAGCGAGCTGGAGGGCCTGGATGGCGCCGATGGCAGCATGTTCGAGGGTGCCGTCTGGGTGCTGACGCCTACTGCCGCCACCGCTGACAGCACGTTTAGTGCTGTTGCCTCGATCGTCGCCGACCTCGGCGCCGATGTACTGGCGCTGCCTGCCGATCGTCACGACCAAGTGGTGGCAGTGATCAGCCACGTGCCGCACCTTGCCGCCGCCACTCTGATGGGGCTGGCCAGCGACCGTGGCGAGGAACACGCGGCGCTGCTCCGGCTTGCTGCCGGTGGGTTCCGTGACATGACCCGTATCGCTAGCGGCCACCCGGCCATCTGGCTGGATATCTGCGCAGAGAACCGCACCGCCATTCTCTCCGCCCTCGACGGCTTGATCGAGGGCCTGCAGGGCATGCGCGGCGTGGTGGAGACCGACGATCGGGCTGGCCTACACGACCGCCTGACCAAGGCGCGCGACGCCCGTGCCAACCTGCCCAGCCGTGCCAACCAGCCCGGCGAGTTCGCCGAAATGCGCATCCCAATCCCTGACCGTCCGGGTGCTGCCGCTGAGGTCTTCACGCTGGCAGCCGAACTGGGTGTCAACCTGTACAGCTTCGAAGTGGTGCACAGCGCCGAAGGCAACCGCGGTGTCGCCGTCGTGCTGGTGGACTCGACCCTGGCCGACATGTACCGCGGCGGCCTGTTGGCCCGCGGCTACCGCCCTGCAGTGCAGCGGCTGAGCTGAGGGGCATGGACGTCTACCGCGTGGCGCCGCTGAGCGCTCCCATCGATGCAGTGATCGAAGTACCCGGCTCGAAGAGCGTCGCCAACCGCGCGCTGGTCTGCGCTGCGCTGGCCAGCGGTGAAACAGTGCTGCGTGGCGTGCCCGACGGCGACGACACCGAGGCCATGCTCGACTGCCTGCGCGCCCTCGGCCTCGAAGCCGAGCGCGCTGGCGACGACGTGCGCGTCACTGGTGGGGTCTCGCTCTTCAGGCGTGGCCCGGTCACGTTGCCCGCACGGCTTGCCGGTACGACCTCACGGTTTGTCACTGCCCTCGCAGCCCTTGGGCCCGGGCCGTACACCATCGACGGTTTGCCGTCGCTGCGGACTCGGCCAATGGCACCGCTGCACGACGCTCTGGTCGCGATGGGTGTGCAAGTGCGGCCGGCCGAACGCTGGGGCCACCTGCCGGTCACCGTGCAGGGCCCCGTGGATGTCACGCTGGACGAAGTGTCACTGCGCGGCGACGTCAGCAGCCAGTACCTGACGGCACTGATGCTGATTGCGCCGTACTTCCCCAACGGGCTGCGTTTCATGCTCACCACGCCGCTGGTCTCGCGGCCCTACATTCGCATTACCGCCGCGGTGATGGCCGCGTTCGGTGTCGACGGGGTGGAGCTGGGCGACCGCATCATCACGGTGCCCGCCGGCCGCTACCGGGCGCGGGACTTCACCATCGAACCCGACGCCAGCTCGGCCAGCTACCCGCTGGCTGCGGCCGCGATTTGCGGTGGCAGGGTCAGGGTGCCGGGCCTCACGCGCAATTCGCTGCAGGGCGACTCGTCATTTTGCCGAGTCCTCGAGCGGATGGGGTGCGACGTGGTGCAGGACGAGTCGGGTACCACCGTCAGTCGCTCCGGCGAGCTGAACGGCATCGCCATCAACATGGTCGACCTTTCGGATCTGGTGCCCACGCTTGCCGTCGTTGCCGGCTTCGCGAACAGCAAGACCGACATCCACGGCGTCGCCTTCATTCGCAATAAGGAAAGCGACCGCCTGACCGATCTGTGCGATGAACTACGCGTGGCCGGTATCGACGCCGTCGACAACCCGGATGGCCTGATCATTCAGCCGAGCATCGCTCACACTGCGACGCTGGGCACGCACCACGACCATCGGCTGGCGATGGCATTCGCACTGCTCGGGCTGGGCGCCAGCGGCATCATCGTGGAGGATCCCGATGTGGTGAGCAAGAGCTGGCCAGACTTCTGGACCATGATCGAGAGCCTGCGATGACGGAACGCAGCCCGGTCGATGTGGCGGCCTTCGACGTGGATGGCACGCTGACCATTCGTGATTGTGTGGGGCCTTTCCTGCTGCGCGTGGGTGGCTGGCCGGGGATGACGCGCGCCATGCTGCACAAGCCTGGCGCGGCACTTGGCGCAGGGGTGCGGCGCGACCGCGACCGCCTCAAGGAGCTCTTGGTGGGCGGTGTGCTGCGCGGCCGCAAGGTGGCGCAGGTGGAGGCGATGGGCGAAGAGTTCGCGAAGCACGTCGAGGCCGATTGGCTGCGCGCCGACACGCTGGAACGCCTGCGTTGGCACCAGCGCGCCGGGCACCGAATTGTGCTGGTCTCGGCGTCGCTCGGGCCATACCTGCGTCCGCTTGGCCGTCGGCTGGGAGTCGACGATGTGCTGTGCGCCGAGCCGTTGCAGGATGGCGACGAGTTCGCCGATGGCCTCGAGGGCGCGAACTGTCGTGCCCAAGAAAAGGTGCGCCGGCTGGACGCCTGGCTGGCGGAACGTCGATGGGAAGACGCGACGGTATGGGCCTACGGCAACAGCACGGGCGACCGCGAACTGCTCGCGCGCGCTGATCATCCATTGCTCGTCAAACGCACGTTGGTCTCTGCCGTGCCGGCGGGGTTCGAGCCATGCTGAAGGCAATCATCCGTGAAGCACGGCCCAAGCAGTGGACCAAGAACGTTTTGGTATTCGCGGCCCCTGGCGCCGCTGGCGTGCTGGACAACTGGTCGTCGCTGTGGAAGACAGCGCTTGCGTTTGTGGCCTTCTGCCTGGCCAGTAGTGGCACGTACTACTGGAACGACATTCACGATGTTGCCGCCGACCGGCAGCACCCGACCAAGTGCAATCGCCCGATCGCGAGCGGAGCGTTGCCGTTGGGTGTCGCACGCGTGGTCGGGACGTTGCTGCTGCTCGGTGGCATCGGGCTGGCATTCGCGCTGAACTGGAAACTTGGCCTTGTGGTCACCGGTTATGTGGTCCTGACCACCACATACAGCGCCGTGCTGAAGCACGTCGCAGTTGTCGACTTGGTCGCGGTGGCCGCGGGGTTTGTGCTGCGTGCCATCGCGGGCGCCGTTGTCACCGACGTACGTATGAGCACCTGGTTCGTGCTGTGCACCTCCTTCGGCTCGCTGTTTATCGTCACCGGCAAACGGTTCGCCGAGCTGCGCGAGTTTGGCGATGGTGGCGGCACCCGCGCCACGCTCGACGAGTACACGCTGCCGTTCCTGCAGACCGTGCTGTCGGTCAGCGTCGGCGCAACGCTGGTGACGTACTGCATCTGGGCGTTCGAGGTGCGTGAAATCTCAGGTAGCTCGTGGCCGTTCTACGAACTGTCGATCGTGCCGATGCTGACGGCGCTGCTGCGCTACACCCTGATTCTGGAGCAGGGGCATGGTGCGGCGCCGGAGGAGATCTTCGCGGCGGACCGGACGTTGCAGATCCTTGGTGTCGTGTGGGCGATCGTTTTCGGACTTGGGGTGTACGTAGGGTGAGCAGTATGCGATCGTTTGACGAGGCGTTGGAAGCGGTTGAGCAAGTGGACGGGTGGATGAGCCCGGACCAGGCACAGCGGCTGTACAACGCTGCCGCCGGCACTCATCAGGGTGAGACGATTGTCGAGATCGGTAGCTTCCGCGGCCGCAGCACCATCGTGCTGGCCAGCGCCGCGCCGGCCGGTGTGCAGATCGTCGCCATCGACCCGCACGCGGGCAACGACCGTGGGCCGCAGGAGATCGATGGCTTCGAAGCAGCGGCGGCGACCGATCACGACGTGTTCAATGCCAACCTCGCCGCGGCCGGCGTCGCCGAACGAGTGCAGCACATTCGGTCGTTCAGTGATGTGGCCCACAACGAGGTCGTGGGTGAACTGGCGGTTCTCTACGTGGATGGCGCGCACCGTTATTCGCCTGCGCGCAGCGACATTCGCGAATGGGGACGGCGCGTGGCGCCCGGCGGCACGCTGCTGATCCACGACTCGTTCTCTTCGGTCGGCGTCACGCTGGCCATCATCCGCGAGCTGATGTTCGGTAGCCGCTGGCGCTACATCGGCCGCGCTCGCTCGCTCACGGAGTACCGCGCCGACCTTGATGGCACCTGGCGCAGCCGTGTGGGCAATGCGGGCCGACAGTTGCTGCAGCTCCCGTGGTTCGTGAAGAACCTACTCATCAAGGTGCTGCTGACCCTCAAGCTCGGTGGCGTGCTGGAGAAGCTGACCGGCCGCGACCCGCAATGGCCGTACTGATGTCAGGTGCCGTCTGATGCCATCGCTGCGCCGGTCACTGACTGGCTGGGGCCTCACCAACCCCACTGTCGCCGACGTGCTGGAGGTGCCGAACCACGAGGTGCCGGCAGCGCTCAAGGAAGTCGGCAATCGCGGCGCGCTGGTGCGCGGCCTTGGCCGCAGCTACGGCGACGCTGCCCAGAACGCGGGCGGGCTGGTGCTGCGCCTGTTGGGCGCGGCCCACCAGGCAGTTTTGGACCCGGCACGGGGAACCGTGACGGTGCCAGCCGGTGTCAGCATCGACGAACTGCTGCGCGTCATCGTGCCGCGGGGGTTCTTCGTGCCGGTCTCGCCGGGCACCCGGTTCGTCACCATCGGCGGCGCCATCGCCAGCGACATCCACGGCAAGAACCATCACGGCGAGGGCTCGTTCGGCAACCACGTCGAGTCGCTGACGATGCTGTTGGCCGACGGGTCGCAGGTGATCGTCAGCCCGCACCAGCGACCGGAGCTGTTCTGGGCGACGGTGGGCGGCATGGGACTGACCGGCGTGATCCTCGACGCGACGATTCGATTGATACCCATCGAGACCAGTCGGATGACGGTGGACACCACCCGCATCCCCGACCTCGACACGCTGCTGGCGGCGATGACCGAGGGCGACGACGGCTACCGCTACAGCGTTGCCTGGATCGACCCGCAGGCGAAGGGCCGGTCACTGGGCCGCAGTGTGCTGGGGCGTGGCGACCACGCCCGGCGGGATCAGCTGGGGCCGAAGGAACTGATCGACCCGCTGGTGTACAACGCCAGGCAGATGGTCTCGCTGCCACCTCTGGTGCCGCCGATGGGGGTCATCAACCATGCCACCGTCGCAGCGTTCAACGAGATGTGGTATCGCAAGGCGCCCCGCCATCGGGAAGGCGAGTTGCAGAGCATTGCCACCTTCTTTCACCCGCTCGACATGGTCGGCCGGTGGAACCGCGTCTATGGCACACGCGGCATGTTGCAGTATCAGGTGGTCGTGCCCTTCGGTGCCGAGGAGACCATGCGTACCGTCATCGAGCGCTTTGCGGCCAGCGGCACGGCCAGCTTCCTTGCGGTGCTCAAACGGTTCGGCCCCGCAAGTCTGGCCCCACTGAGCTTCCCCGTACCCGGGTGGACGCTGACGCTGGATGTGCCAGCCGGAACCGCCGGTCTCGGCGAACTGCTGCACAGCCTCGACCGGTTGGTGCTGGATGCTGGTGGCCGCCACTACTTCGCCAAAGACTCGGTGACCACGCCCGACGCGGTCCGCCGCGGTTACCCACGCCTGGACGAATGGAAAGCCATTCGCAACTCTGTCGACCCCACCGGAGTGTGGCAGAGCGACCTTTCCCGCCGACTCGGCCTCACCGACTGAACGAGACGTATGACTGAAGGACTGGTATGGACAACGCATTAGGCGAACCTCAGACAATTCTGCTGCTGGGCGGTACCAGCGACATCGGCCTCGCAATCGTGCGCGAGCTGCTCAGCACCACTGCTCGCACAGTCGTGCTTGCGTGCCGGAACATGGAGAAGGGTGAGGCGGCAGCGGCAGGGCTTCGTCATGACGGCCTGTCGGTCGACGTCATGCACTTCGACGGTGCGGCAACCGAGACGCACGAAGCGTTCGTTGCCGACGTGGCGGAGCGCCACGGCGATATCGATCTGGCCATCGTCGCCTTCGCGCAGCTCGGCGACGGCGAGGCGACCTCGAAGGACGTTGCAGGGGCGGCTGCGTTGACGCACGTGAACTTCACCGGCGCTGTTACCGCCACCGTCGCCGTTGCCAACCGCCTGCGCTCTCAGGGGCATGGCGGCATCGTGGTTCTGAGCAGCGTTGCCGGAGAACGCGTGCGCAAAGCCAACGCCGTCTACGGCGCAACCAAGGCCGGGTTCGACGGCTTCGCGCAGGGCCTCGGCGACGAGCTGGCCGGCGAGGGCGTCCACGTACTGGTGGTGCGTCCTGGCTTCGTCCATTCTGCAATGACCGCTGGCCACAAGGCAGCGCCGTTTGCGACGACCCCTGAGAAGGTTGCCGAAGTAACAGCCAAAGGCCTGCGCAGCGGCCGCCGCACAGTGTGGGCCCCAGGCATCCTGCGCTTCGTCTTCATGACCCTGCGCCACACCCCCGGCCCCGTCTGGCGCCGCCTACCCCTCGGCTAACGGCACCGGCTGAGCGGTGCCTGCTCGAGTGGTTAGGGCTGGTCGCCGTTGGCTATTCGTTTGGCCAGCTCGCGTTCGAAGTCGGCGCGGCGATCGGCGCCGATCCCGATGCCGGCGGGGCTGATGCCGTCGCCCACTTCGCAGCGTTGATACAGCAACACCAGCGCGTTCTCGTAGTTGCCGACCAGGCAGAACTTGTCGGCCACTACCTGGTTGGGTGCCTCGCTGCCGCGGTTGCTGGAGGCGTTGGGTTCGTACCAACCCGTCCAGAAGTTGGTGAGGATCAACCAATCCGCACTCGCAACATCGTCGGCCAGTCTGGACCCTTCCTGGTCGGCAAGGCCCGGGTCCATCTCGATGTAGTACGTGGCGGGCGTCAGGTCCGGGAAGAGGTAGTAGAAGGCGGCGTCGCTGTAGATGGTGCGGCTCAGATCGGCCGGGCCGACAAGCAACCGGTCACCCGGCTGCGAGAGCCGATCGAGGTCGTCGATCGCTGCCTGGCTGGAGACCTGGAGCGCCTGATTGCCGAAATAGAAGCTGCGCTCTCCGCGGTTGACCTCGTAGCCACCAGGCTTGTTGCCCACGCTGACTCGGGCCTGCAACAGGTAGTAGCGGTACGTGAAGAACGGGTTGATCACCAGCAGGATCGCGGCCATTGCGGCAGCGGCCACCAACGCTGCATGGCGGGTGAACCTGGGCGCCGCCCGTGGCACCAGCTCCACGAAGAGGCAGGGGAGCAGCGCGAACGACACGCACGAGCCCCACGACAAGTGCGTGCTGTCTGGCCGCTGCAACGCCTGGGGCAGCATGCCCAGACCGAACAGGGAAGAGCCGAGCAGCACGACATGTCGATTGATGCCACCGCCCGACGAGCGGTACAGGCGGAACGCCATGATGGGCACGCCGATAGCCACGATGATGACGACGAAGAACCACAGGAACAGCTGATGGTTCGCGGACAGCGCAGGAATGCGCCACCACGGCGCGTCGAGCGGGCCTTCGGCGACAGCCTGCAGGGCACCGTCTATGTGGCCGAAGCTGGGCGGCCGCGGCAGCTCGCGGCCTGGCCGCAGGTCGAACACCGGCTGCAGGAACATGCCGCGCACACTGGGGCCGATACCGGCGATGAACAGGTGCAACATGAACGGCACCAGGCCAACAGCGAGACCGCCAAGGGCTGGCTTCCACGTGCGGTCGGTCCGACCGCGCCAGAGCAGCCAGCAATGCGCCAACCCGAGGGCCAGCACCAGATCGGGCCGATAGCCGAGCGCGAACCCAACCAACAGGCCAGCGGTGACCAACGCCAGTTGACGGCTGCGACCGCTGGTGTGAAGGGCGCGCAGGCCGAACACGATGCTCCACAGACCAAGGGCCACGCCACCTTCCCACGCGAGGGCGGAAAGGCCAATTGGGGTGAGCACGAGCAGTAGCGCGGTGACGGCGCTCAGTACGGCGGTACGGCGGCCCCACGCCCGCCCGATGGCGTACATCGCAAAGATGATGCCGACGTGCTGCAGCAACCCGAAGACACGCTGGCTTTCCAGCGTGTCGCCAAAGAGCCAGTACCAGCCGGCCAGCACGTGCAGCGAGAACGGGCCGTAGAGATGCAGGAAGTCGACGTTGGGTACGCCGCC
>JAYVVY010000248.1:0-4783 GCA_043786575.1 Ilumatobacteraceae bacterium | reverse complement strand
CGGCGTTCGCGCTGTTCGCTGCGCAGGCAGTCGCCGGCTCGTTGAGCGATGTGCTGTCCACCGACCGCTGGGGCGACGTGGCGACCACCCAAACCGGGCGGATGATTCTTCTGCGCAGTGCGTTGGCTGTCGCGTTCGGTGCGTTGCTAGTACTGCGTCGTCATCGCGCTCAGGGGTGGTGGCGTGGTGCGGCCGGCGCTGCCGGGCTGCTGATCCTGGTGACCTTTCCCGCGTCCGGCCACCCCAACGCACAGGACCCGGCATCGTTGTGGATTGCCGTCGACCTGCTGCACCTTGCCTCGATCGCGGTGTGGATCGGCGGTTTGCTGGCGCTGTGCCTGGCGAGCACGGCGACGCTGTCGCAGCCCAATGGCGAGCAGATGGTGCGCAGATTCTCGCTCGCCGCCTCCATCTGGGTACCCATCATCGTCGCCACCGGAGTCGCCCAGACGCTGCGGCTGGCTGGTGGCCTCGATGATGTGACCTCTACGGACTGGGGGCGGCTGCTGCTCGTGAAGGTCACGACTGTTGTGGGCCTTCTCGCAGTTGCCGGTGTGTCTCGCTGGCTCTTGCACCACGACGGAGCCGCGTCGATTCGTCGAACAGTGATCGTTGAGCTCATCGTCGGCGTGGTGGTGATCGGTGTCGCTGCCGGCATGGTGGCCCTGCCACCCATGCCACCGATGAACGCGAAACCGTTCGAGACGCAGCTCACCAGTGCGGGCCTCATCGCAGCCGTGTCGCTCAGTCCCGGCAGCGTTGGCAGCAATGAGGTGCACATCACGATCACTCCACCCGGTGGTTCCATCACGCCGGTCGTTGGCGTCACGGCGCGAGTGTCGCTGCCGACAGCGGAAGTTCCGTTTGCTCCGGTCACGCTGGTGCAGGAGGGCCCCAATCACTACAGCGGCTCGGTCACACTGCCCCGCTCAGGCGACTGGACATTCGAAGTCGTCATCCAGATCACGGACGCCGACTCCGTCCTGCTGAAAACCACCGTCCCCATCCCGTAGTGGGCGGCGGCTAGCCCGCCAGCCAGGCGTGGGCCGCGGCGTAGCCCTCTTCGATCATGTTGGCCGAACGGCCGACGTCGAAGGTGGTGAGTGCCGTGGGTGGAGCGGGCAGCTCCACCACGGTCAGGTCGGCCGGCGGCCGGCGCAGCATGGTGCGGCCGTGGGCCTCGACACCGAGCGAACTGGAGCGAATCAGAATGTCGAGTGCGCGGCGCGGCGGCTTGTCGGCTCTGAGCGGCGGCACCGAGAGCACCAGCGCGGATTTCACACCGAGGGCGAGCGTGACGTCCAGCGGTACATCGGCGACAACTCCACCGTCGATGAAGGTGCGGCCATCGATCTCGATCGGTGGGTACACCCCTGGGAAGGCGCTGCTGGCGAGGACGGCCGTCGTCGTGTCGCCGCTTGTGAGCGCAACCGACTCGCCGGTGGACAGGTCGGTGGCCACCAATGCCAGCGGCACCGGCGAGTGCTCGATGACCCGGTTGCCGAGGTAGCGCCGCAGGAACGCGTGCCCGTGCCGATTATCGAGGAACGACGGCTGCTGACCCGCAAACGCTCGCGCCAGCCGCCCGGGGTGTACGCGCATCAGGTCGCGACGGCGGATTCCGCGCCAGATATCTGCCATGTGATCCAGTCCGTCTAGCCCGCCATTCCATGCGAACAGCGCCGCGTTGACTGATCCGGCAGACACGCCCACCAATTGGTCCGGCGTGACCCCCGCCTGGGTGAGCGCCCGCAGCACGCCGACTTGATACGAGCCCAGTGCGCCGCCACCAGGCAACACAAACGCGAGCGGCCGAGGCAGTGCAGCAATCTCGGCCGGTGTCACATTTGCAAGTGTGTCAGCTCACGCCATGAGCTCAGCACAGTGTTCGCTGGCCTGCGAGCCACCGATGAACTTCTCGACGAGGTCGACCGCACTCCTACGCAGCTCGCCGTGCGCACCACCAGGCAACTCTCGTGCCCACTGATCGAAGTGCTCGAGGTAATCCGAGCTGGGGCAACCGACCGTGTCCTCTTCCTCTTCCTCTGACTGTGAATCTGACTCCGGCGGTTGCGGCAGCGGTGGGGGTGTGGCGTCGGCACCAACCCTGCCGTCCTTCTGCCACGACTGGAACAGTGCCGTCATCATCACCGAGGCGGTGATGGTAAGGGCTACGTCCATTGCGAGTTCGCCAACGTGGCGCACCTCGTCGCCGGTCGGCCCGAGGAGGTAAGGGGCCAGCACGCTCTCCAATGCCGTCACGCCGGTGCCCGCAGCGACGTTGGCGACGGCGCCGCCTGGTACGAAGTTGGTGGCCGCTGCCAGCACCGTCCAGGTGAGATCCCATAGGAATGTGGAGCGCTCGTTGGCATCGTCGACGTGCTCGTTGACCACCAATTGTCCCAGAAGGCTCAACAGTTCGCCGATCTGCTTCGAGCGTTCGATCGTGTCCGAGTCATTGGCTACAACCGTCAGGCTGCGGGCGAGCCCGTCGGTCATTCGTTGGCTGGCGGCCACGAGGGCCTGCAGCGCTTCCTCGTCGTTGAGGGCAACGGCGAGCAGTCGCGTCCTGGTCGCGCTGCTGGCGACCCACTCGCGGTTCGAACCGGTGAACTGCAGTAGCCACGGCGCGACGAGTTGGCCGAGGAATGGGCCGTAGTCGCCTGGATCTCCGTCGGTGTTGGGGGCGGTCGCGTAGGGGTCGGTGCGGAAGTAGTCGAGGATCGACAGCACTGCCACACCCGCCTCGGCTGGCTTCGCGTGTGCCGGGTCTGTGCCTGCCAGCGCAATCCGGTACCCGATCTCTGGGTCGTCGAGCGTCTGGAACAGCAGTGCCGGGCGGTCGCCGATCAACGACAGGAAGTGGGTACTAGCGGTCGCGTTGTCGGCAATGCGGGGCAGCAGTAGATCGGCAATGTTTGGACCGTCGTTGACCGCGAGGTCGAGCGAACCGCTGTTGAACTGTTCCTTGTTGTCGAGCCACGTTCGCAGCAGGTCGTTGGCCACGGTGGCGAGCATGGTCGGGTCGAGGTGCAGCGCCCGCAGCATCAGCGCCTGGACGTACGGGTCGGGTTCGTGCATCGGCGGCAGCATGTCCCTGATTGATGCTGTGGCGCCTGCGCGCAGAATTGCGACCGGCAGCGTGGTCGTCCAGACTGCCATCAACCCGTCGAGCACGGGGTCGAGATCGTCGGCAGATGTTGCGCCGGTGTAATCGGGGCCGTACGAGAAGGCGCGCTGCTCGGCCAGACCGTAGGGCAGTACATCCCAGTGATGGAAGTTGGCGAGGAACTGAGCGCTCCGCGCCGGGTCGCGGCCGATGACTGCCAGCTGTTGCGCAAGCCAGGCAAGTTGGTCTGGATCGTTGGCGAGCACCATCGGGTCCGACTTGTTCAGCATGGCCCCCAGTGCTCGCGCCTCCTCAGTCGTGACGATGGCGGTGTCGTCAGAGAGCGGGTCGGTCTGTGCCAACCACCCATACCCTTCGGTCATCACACGAATCAGCGACTGGTCGAGCGAGTTGATGCGCAGCAGCTTGCGGGTTCGCCCAGAGAGCGGGTCACTGTCGAGTAGGTGGGTGACGAACGGCAGCCAGGTTGCGTCCAATTGCGCGACCGTCGCACGCACAACCCGCATCGCATCGGCCGCGGCGGGGTCTGCGCACGTCACGCGTCGTAGGTCCTCGGAAGCGTCTACCAGGGCCTGGCGAAGCCGACCGACTCGCTGTGGGTCGTACGCCAGTAGTGCCATCAGTGTGCTCCCGGGAGTACGACCGATCGTGCGTCCAGTTCGTTGGCGGTGCGGATGAAGCGACGGCTCTCGGCAAGCAACGCGTCGGACTGTTGCAGGATCGCGTCGCGTCGCTGGCGGAGATCCTCCACGCAGGCCTGCGGCGAAGGGCCCACCCAGGTATCCGGTCCCGCAAACCGGTACAGGTCGAGCGCGTAGACCCGCCGCAATTGCCGCGCGACCGAAGCGAGCACGATGGCTCGCTGACGCAAACGAAGGGCGGCGGGCGAAGTTGTCATCTCACCAGTACTGGGCACGGCGAGATTCCCAAATCGGCAAAGTTCGCCGCCGTCCTCCACACGAATGGGAACCCCGTTGCGCCCGCGGCAACACACGCACCGTCGCGTCGGGTCAGATTCGACGAACCACCAGGTGGTGGGGGAGTTGGGTGGCTTGGTCGATGAAACCGTCGCCTTCGACCTCGAAGTTGTGCCGCATGTAGAACGCGAGCGCGCCGTCGCGGGCTCGTGCCCACAGCATCGATTCGCCGGCTGCCTGGTAGCGGGAGCAACCCGCCTCCAGGAGCAGACCGCCGATGCCGGTGCCTTGGACGCGATGGGCGGTGGCCATGCCACGCAGCTGGATGGCTGGCTGACCGTTGTGCTCACGCGGGATCCAACTGGAAGTCGCAACGAGCTCGCCTGCGAGGCGAATGCCGAGGTGTAGCGCACCCGGCCAGACGTCCTCTGGGAAGACGACTTCCTTCGTTGGCGTTGCGGCGCGCAGCACCGCCAGCCGGAGGGGATGAGTCTCCTCGGGCGTCAGCTCGACTACTTCACACGCAACGGCGGCCGGTTCGCTCACCGCAACACCTTCACGACAGTACGTCCAGGGCGGCGCCGTCGGCTGCAGCGGAGGCGTACATCGCGTCGACGATCTGGTGAGCGCGCACAGCGGTGAACAGATCCGGAGTGGCAGCGCGGCCTTCCTGGATGGCGCGGATGAACTCGGCGTCGGGGTTATCGCTGCCCTCGCGCATTGGCGCGACCGCAGC
>JAYVVY010000247.1:0-4374 GCA_043786575.1 Ilumatobacteraceae bacterium | reverse complement strand
GCGCACGGGTGCGACCATCGTGCCGCGGTCGTTCCACACGCGGGCCTGCGCGCCCTGGGCTACGCCGAGGTCGGCGGCGTCCTTCTCGCACAGCTCCAGGAACGGCCCCCCTTCCAGTGGGCCGTGGTTTGGTAGCTGCGAGTAGCTGCTGTTGAGGAATCGGGTGTGCTGCTTGGGGGTCAGTAGCGCGTACGGAAAGCGACCCCGAAAGGCTGCCTCTGAGGGCTCGGCGTAGGTCGGCAACGCTGGTTGGCCCAATGCCTCCAACTGATCGCAACGAAGCTCGACCTTGCCCGAGGGCGTGGGGAAGGTGCCGTTGGCGAACGGTCGCCCGTCGTGCGGATACGGCACGCGCACAACGCCGTCGGCGCGCAACTGCTCGAGGTCGATGGTGGGCAGCGCGGCGCGCAGCGCGGCAAGGTCGTCCTCGAACAGGGCGGGTTCGGTGAACCCCATTGCGCTCGCGAGACGGCGGTGCATCTCGCTGTTGCTGACGGCTTCCCCGCGTGGCTCAATAGCGGCTTCGTTCCAGCCCAGGTAGAGATGGCCCCACGGGGTAACTGCGTCAGTGGCCTCGATCTGTGTGGTTGCAGGCAGCACGATGTCGGCGTAGCGGGCGGTGTCGGTGAGGAACTGGTCGTGCACAACCGTGAACAGGTCGTCGCGCTCGAGGCCCTTGCGCACCAGCTCGGTGTTGGGCACCGAGACCATCGCGTTGACGCCAATCATCACGACGCCGTACAGGGGCGCTTCGGTGTCGGTGAGGTGCCGGCCCAGATGAGCCATCTGCAGGCTGCGCGGTTCGCGGCCCGCCAAGAGATCTGGGCGGCCGAGCGCGGCATAGTCGAACACTTCGTTGCTCCACACGCCCACGCTGCGCGAGAACCCACCGCCCTGGTCGCGCCACGCGCCTACCAGCGCTGGCAGGCAGGTGAGTGTGCGGAAGAACATTGCGCCGTGCTCGTGATGCTCGGCGCCGATCAACGTGCGTATCGCGGCGGGGCGGATGGTGCCGTACAACCTGGCCAGGCGCTCGATGTCGGCGACCTCGAGCCCGGTGATCTCGGCCGCGCGGGCGGGCGTCCAGTCGGCTACGTGGACAGCAAGGTCGTCGAAGCCGACAGTGTGTGCGGCTACCCAGTCGTCGTCGGTGAGACCGTCGCGGATGAGCACGTGCATCATCGCCAACATGAGGGCCACGTCGGTGCCGGGCAATGGCTGCAGGAACCAATCGGCGGAGTCGGCCGTCATCGTGCGCAGCGGGTCGATCACGATGACCTGCGCACCGTTCGCACGAGCTTCCTCAATCGTCGGCCACAGGTGACGGTTGGTGAGACGCGTGTTGGTGCCCCACAAGATGATCAGCTTGCTGTGTACCAGGTCGCTGGGGTCGATGCCCTTGCCGGTGCCGTTGGTAGTGGCTGCGCCAGCGCCAGCGGTGGAGCCGCACAGCGAACCGATCACTCGGGAGGCACCGAGGTGATGCCAGAATCTGTCCCCGAACATCAGCGCAAGAAGGCTTTGGTTGCCGGCGCTGACATACGGCATCAGTGCTTCGGCGCCGTGCTCGGCGATGATGCCCTTGAAGCGGCTGCCGATCTCGGCCAGCGCTTCGTCCCACGTGATCTGCTCGAACTTGCCTTCGCCCTTGGGGCCGACACGCCGCAACGGGTGCAGCACGCGGGCCGGGCTGTAGACGCGGTCGAGGAAGCGGTTCACCTTCGGGCACAGCTCGCCCTTGCTGTACGGGTGCGCGGGGTTGCCACGCAGTTGCACCGCTTGCTCGGTGGGGCCGCTGCCCTCGACGGTGACCTGCCAACCACACGTATCGGGGCAGTCGTGGTGGCAGGTGCCGCCAACAACTCGTGACGCAGAAGTGACCGTGTCGCTCATGGATCACAGGTTACGCACTGACGCCGGGTGGTTGGCTGGCGCCTTTCGGCCACGAACCCGTCGAACTGCGTCAACCTGTCGCGCCCCTGACCACGAACCTTGGTGGTCAGACCCGCGACAGGTTGACGAACTGTGCGGATGTGGACACCAGAGCTGTGGAAACTTGTCGCGGCCTCCACCACCAGTCTTGGTGGTCAGACCCGTGACAGGTTGCCGAACGATGGGTGACGACGGGTGACGGCGGGGAGTGGGTCAGGCGAAGATTTTGGAGAGGACGTTGCCGGTGAGGGCGACGGACTCCAGGTTCTGCGCGTCGGGCATGTTGACGACGATGCCGTCGAGGCCCGCATCGAGCAGCTCCTGCACCTTGACGCCTACCTCATCTGCGTCACCGACGATGAACATGCCCTTCACCCGCGCCTGCATATCAGCAGGCAGCTGCTCGATGGTGGCGCCGCCGAGACGTTCGGTCAGCTTGGCCTGCGCGGCCTCCATCGTCTCGCCCACGATGAGCGTGCCCAGTCGGGTGCGGCAGATCTCTGACGGGTCGCGGCCAAGGGTGGCGCAGTGCTCGTCGAGCACGCCCATCAGGTGACGAACCTGGGTGGCATCGCCGAACACGTTGCAGGCGTCGCCGTACTGGGCGACCATGCGCAGCGTCTTCTTCTCGCCGCTGCCACCGATGAGGATGGGCGGGCCACCGGCCTGGACGGGCTTGGGGCTGTTGAACGCATCGGTGACCTTGAACCACTTGCCGTCGAACGTGGTGGTGTCATTGACGAACATGCTCTTCGCGATCTGGAGGCCCTCTTCCAGCTTCTCGAAGCGGTCGGTGAAGGTGCCGAACTCGAAGTTGTAATCCTGGTGCTCCTTCTCGAACCAGCCAGCGCCAATGCCCCAGATGGCGCGACCCTTGGAGATGACGTCGAGACAGGTGACGGTCTTCACCAGGAACGCAGGATTGCGATAGGTCATGCCGCCGACCATGCAGCCCAGGCGCACGGTATGCGTGCATGCGGCCAGCGCCGACAGCAGCGTGTAGGCCTCGAACATGTTCTCCTGCGGGGCGCCCAAACCGGGCAGTTGGTAGAAGTGGTCCATCACGAACACGCTGTCGAAGCCGCTGTCCTCGGCGGTGACCGCGATGTCCGAGACGCGCTCGAACAGGTCGTCGGTGGCGACGCCCGGGTAGCTGAACATGGGGATCTGCAGGCCAAAGCGAATGTTGGGGTTCGTCATGCAACTGACCTTATGCCAGCATCTGCGGTTACGGAAGATCCGACACCGCGAAGTGCCGCAACCCGTCGCAAGGGCAGGCCCTTCACCGCAAGAGAGCGGGGCTAGCTCGCCTGAACACACCCGTCACCACGGGCTGGCGCAGCATGACAGCGACCACTACCGTTGCACCGTTCGGTGCCGGGGGTGCCGAAGCGAGGGAGTTGCGCCATGACGTCCGTCACCATTCAGGCTTTGCGTGCTGAGCACTCGCACGCGCTCGAGTTGTTTGATTCACTGACGGACGTCGAATGGGCTCTGCCCAGCGGCTGCAAGGGTTGGCGAGTGCAGGATGTCGCGCAGCACATGGCCAGCACCTTCCATTCGCTTGCCGACCCCAGCTCCATCGAGAGCGGCACTGCGCACGATGTTGAACAGAACGCCGAGGTGCCCGTGCAGGCCCGTCGTGATTGGTCGGTCGATGATGTGAAGGCCGAGTACCGCGAATGGAGCGAGAAGGGCATCGCCGCACTGGCCGGCATGCAAGAACCGCCGATGGCCGACATGGTGGTACCAATCGGCAACCTGGGGAGCCACCCATTGCGCCTGTTGGGTAACGCGATCACTTTCGATCACTACTGCCATTTGCGCCACGACATCGGTGCGGCGCTGCCGCGTGCGGCCGACCTGCCGCACGACCCGTTGGTGTTAGAGGCGACGCTCGAGTGGATGTTGGCCGGTATCCCGCAGATGTGCGCCGAGGCGTTGGCGGCATGCGACCTGGGCGTCAACCTGGTGTTCACCGACCTGCGGCATTCGGTGTTCGTCCTGCGACCGGGGGCACCCGGCCAGCTGTGGACCGTCACACCGGGCACTGACGATTCGCTGCCGATCTGTGTGACGTCCGCTCACCAGTTCGTGAGCTGGGCCACGAAGCGCGACGACTGGCGCACGCATGCGCATCTCACCGACCCGGCTGCGGCGGCCACTCTCGACGCAATCAACGTCATCTGACACGCCGACTGATGGAGTCGCCTACCATCGGTGCATGACCGTTGTCCTGCTCCACGGAAACCCCGAGACCCCCGTCATCTGGCAGCCGTTACTGGCTGAGCTGGGCCGTACCGATGTGGTCACGCCGCAGCTGCCTGGTTTTGGCTGCCCCGTTCCGGAGGGTTTCGAGGCCACCAAGGAGGAGTACGTCGCCTGGTTTCTCGGTGTGGTCGAACCGCTCGCGGCCGAACACGGCCCGGTGGACTTCGTCGG
>JAYVVY010000246.1:0-5098 GCA_043786575.1 Ilumatobacteraceae bacterium | reverse complement strand
AGCCGGCCTTGGTGACACCCTCAACGGTGCCGAAGCCCTCACCGTCTTCGCCCCCACCGACTGCGCATTCGCCGCACTCGATCCGGCCACCCTGGAAGCGGCACTCGCCGACCCCAGCGGCCTACTCACCACCGTCCTTGGCTTCCACGTCATCCCCGAGCGTCTCTCGGCTGCCGACCTGGCCACCAAGAGCGAGCTGACCACCTTCACCGGCGAGATCCTGCCGATCATGGTGGACGGCGACAAGATCACGCTGAACGGCACCACGATGGTGGTTGTCGGCGAGATCCAGACGGCCAATGCCACGGTCTACCTGGTCGACTCGGTCATGCTGCCGCCGTCGGTCACCGGCTGACCACCACACACTGCAAGTAAGTATCTACCCAGTCCGGCCCTCGGGTTGTCGCTTCGGCGGCAGCCCGGGGGCCGTGTTGCGTTACAGCCCGAGCAACGACGACCACTTGGCCGGATACTGCGCAGCCACCTGCTGCGGTGTCATCTTCAACGTGGCCTCGGGGACCATGTCGGCGATGGTACGAGCCTCTGCGTAGTGATGGCCGTGACCGACTCCGATGAAGAGCGCGCTCCGCGCAGCCACCAGTTCCGCCGGCGGGTTGGCATCGAGGAAACCCCAGATGGTGAACGCCACCGTCAGGTCGTGCACGACCGGTGCGCGGCTGAACAGCGAAGCACGGCGCAGTGCAACACCGAGACAGCCGTTGATGGTGTCGGCGGTGTGCTCGCCGGGCTGCTGCTGCAGGCGGTCCTTGAAACCGTTCGCGATTTTGATCGCAAACCCCTGGTCGGGGCCCTGGTTGCCCAACTGCGAGCCACTCGGCTGGAAGCCGACTACCTCGCCGGGACGGTTTGGCATCCACGCCCCCGGCACCACGGCTGGAGAAGTGTAAAAGCGGGCCGTGTCGACAACGGGCGTGGGCGAGAACTGAGGTGCAGCCATATCAACGTCAGTTATACCCGACCCGACCCTCACACCCCTGAACCGTTTGCACACTTTCGGGCGCTATGCGCTCTGCGCTATGCGCGCGGAAGTGCACAAACGCTGGGAGGACGTCAGGCGCTGGGTGGGTGGAGCAGGCCGTAGACAATGCCCTCTTCGAGGGCACGCCACGAGGCTTCGATGATGTTGCCGCTGACGCCGATGGTCGTCCAGCTCTTCTTCCCGTTGGTGAAGTCGATCAGTACCCGGGTGACTGCGCCGGTCGCGGTGGCACCGTCGAGGATGCGCACCTTGTAGTCCGTCAGGTGCACCTTGTCGAGCTGCGGAAAGGCACCACTGAGGGCGGCGCGCAGCGCGGTGTCGATTGCGTTGACCGGGCCGTTGCCCTCAGCCGTGTGCACGTGGCGGACAGCAGCGTCGCCCTCCCCCACCCAGACCTTGACGGTGGCCTCAGTGTTGAACTCACCATTTGGCAGCTCGTCGGTGATGACGCGCATGCTCTCGACCCGGAAGTCCGTTTGCTCCCAGCCGGCGGCACGGCGCATCAACAGTTCGAGCGACGCGTCGGCGGCCTCGAAGTGGTAGCCCTCGTGTTCAAGGCGCTTGAGATCGTCGACCACCTGGTTGACGGCGGGGCCGTCCAACGGCAGACCCAGCTCTTCGGCCTTGATCTGAATCGTGGCGCGGCCAGCCATCTCGCTGACCACGAAGCGCGTGCCGTTGCCAACGAGCACAGGGTCGATGTGTTCGTACGCGTCCTTGGCTCGCTTGATGGCGCTGACGTGCAGCCCAGCCTTGTGCGCGAACGCCGACGAGCCGACGTAGGGCGCCTGCGGGTTCAGCGGGCGGTTGAGCACTTCGGCAACGTGGTTGCTGACTGCAGTGAGGCGCTCGATGCGACCCTCGGGTAAGCACTGCACACCCAGCTTCAGCTGCAGGTTGGGGATCACCGTGGTGAGGTTGCAGTTGCCAGTTCGCTCGCCCAGCCCATTGAGCGTGCCCTGCACATGTCGGCCACCGGCGCGCACCGCAGCCATCGAGTTGGCGACTGCGCAGCCGGTGTCGTCATGACAGTGGATGCCGATGATCACGTCGTTGCCGACGTGGCGATACACGTCGCCGACGATGCTCTCCACCTCGTGGGGCAGCGAGCCGCCGTTGGTATCGCAAAGCACGACGTGGCTGGCGCCCTTCACGACTGCGGCCTCCAGGGCACGCAGTGCGAACTCGGGGTTGTGCTTGTAGCCATCGAAGAAGTGCTCCATGTCCACCATCACCATGCGGCCCGCACCGTGTAGGTAGGCCACCGAGTCGGCGATCATTGCCTCGCCTTCTTCCAACGTGGTCTGGAGAGCCTCGAGCACGTGGTAGTCCCAGCTCTTGGCCACGATGCATACGGCCGACGTATTGGCATCCAGCAGGTTGGCCAGCGTGGCGTCGTCGTCCACCTTGCCGCGCGGGCGGCGGGTGCTGCCGAACGCAACGAGAGTGGAGGTGGAGAGCTTGAGCTCGGTGGCGGCGCGGGCGAAGAACTCGATGTCCTTCGGGTTCGCACCCGGCCAGCCGCCTTCGATGAAGTGCACGCCCAAGTAGTCGAGCTGCTCGGCGATGCGCAGCTTGTCGTCGACGGTCGCCGACACGCCCTCCACCTGCATGCCATCGCGCAGCGTTGTGTCGAACACCTCGACCACTTGCAGTTTCGAATTCATGAGCGACCTCTACTTGGATTGAACACGGCTGGAGAAATGAAAGAGCCGCCCCCAAGGGCGGCTGGTTGGCGCACATCGGCATCGGGGCCGACGTGCGCTAGCAAATGGTAATGATCGCGGCGGCGACGCCCGAGGGCGAGCGGAATGCTGCGAGCGATGACATGGCCGTCATTCAAGCCTCAAACGGGCCCCGCGTCAACGTCGAACCCGTCATCCGAGGCACTCGCCTGTGCACAACCTGTGTGTGAACAGTGGATGAACGAGAAAGTTCTGTGGGTAACCGGCTTTCCCTGCGGATAACCCTGTGAGGACCGGAAATACCTCTTGACCAGCGCAAACGTGTGGTGCACAGTGACCTTCGTACCGGACAGCGCACGCCAACCGGAACCCGAGGAACGGTGCCGCAAGCCGAGGCAGCCAGCAATGGCGGTCACGAGGAGCGGAGGGCCAACCGGGTTCACGAGGTGAAAGCGGGGACGGTAGGAGAGTGATCTTGATGCCAGGCAGCGAACCTTCGGGCAAGCGGTCGGGCGGCTGGTGAAGCGGTACCGGGCAACCGGGAAGGCAGAACCGGCGGTCGAAGCGAAGGAAGCGGCAGCTGGGCAACCGGCGGCAGCGGAGAGAGCAGCGGCTTCACTGCTGAGGACGGAACCGGGCAACCGGGGAAGAAGACGGCAAAAGCGGATCACCCGCCGAAGCGCAAGCTCCGACGGGTGATGACATTGGTCGAAACGGAGGCTAACGCCCGAGGAACGATCGGTGGTGGATCACCCTCCGACCCAGGAGTCGCCCCGGGCGGCGCGCAGGCTTCGGCCAGCAGCGCAGCCCGGGGCGCTTCGCTTTTTGCACGTCTGTGCACCCGCCGTCAGGCAGTCCGCCGTGGTTGGCGACCATGCCACGTGCGGCGCGCCCGGTGACACCAATTCAGATCTCCGCTCTTGGCACCCTTCGCCGCCCATGGGTGGGCCACCATGCCGGAACGGTGGTGCCAGCCCGCCCATGGGCGGCAGACTGTGCCACTTCGTGCGTGGCTGATGCGCGCGCAGCTACTGTCGGCTCCATGAGCGAACCTCGGCGTGAAGTGTCCGCCAGCTATCAGCAGCAGCTTGACCAGGGTTACAACTTCGGCAGCGTGCGCACGTTCGGCCAGCGGCCACTACTCACCTCGCCCGCCGAGCTCGATGAGTGGCAGCCCGACGTCGCCGTCGTCGGCGCACCATTTGACCTGGGCACCACCAATCGTCCTGGCGCCCGCTTCGGACCGCGCGCGCTGCGCGCCGACGCGTACCAGTCCGGCACGTACCACCTTGGCCTCGGGTTGGAGATGTACGACTGGATGGAAGTCGTCGACTACGGCGACGCGGCCTGCCCCAACGGCCTTGTTGGCGAAAGCCTGGCGAACATCCGAGCGCGAGTCCACGAAGTCGCCAGCCGCAAGATCGTCCCTTTTGTCATCGGCGGCGACCACACCATCACCTGGCCGTCGGCCACCGCTGTGGCCGACGTCTACGGCTACGGCAACGTCGGCATGGTGCACTTCGATGCGCACGCCGACACTGCCGACAGCTGCGATGGAAACCTAGCCAGCCATGGCACGCCCATGCGCCGGCTGATCGAGAGCGGCGCGATCCCGGGGAAGAACTTCATCCAGGTCGGTCTGCGCAGCTACTGGCCACCGGAGGAGACTTGGAACTGGATGGCCGAGCAGGGCATGCGCTGGCACCTGATGGACGAGATCTGGGAGCGCGGCTTCCAGGCCGTGATGGCCGACGCGGTGGCCGAGGCGTTAGACGGTCCCGAGTACCTCTACATCTCGGTCGATATCGATTCGCTCGACCCCGCATACGCACCGGCCACCGGCACGCCCGAACCCGGCGGCATCGTCGCCGCCGACCTGATGCGCATCATCCGCGAGCTGGGCTATCGCCACAAGGTGGTGGCGATGGACGTCGTCGAAGTGGCTCCCGCGTACGACCAAGCGGACGTGACGATCAATGTGGCGCATCGCCTGTTCACCGAGTGCCTTGCGGGCATGGGCGCCAAGCGCCGCGACGCCGCCGGCACCCCCAAGGGCCGCCCCGCCAAATAGTTGCAGCCGCCGCAACGGCTGGTTGGCTTCCTGCGCCAGAACGCGATCTACGAAGTACCCCGACTGTTGCGTTTGCGGTCATCGAGCGCGCTGACGAGTTCGCGGCCCGAGCGACTCGGTGGCGCTGGGCCCGCTGACTACAACTAGACGGCCAGCTCGCACCAGTGCGAGTACTTCGCTTCCTGGCCGCGCACGGTGCGTGCGTAGACATCGGCGATGGCCTTCGTCATCGGGCCGGGGCACGGCACGTTGCGATCGTCGACGGAGTTGACCGAGCTGACCTCAGCGGCAGTGCCGCAGACGAAGATCTCCTCGGCGATGTACAGGTCGCTGCGGGCGATG
>JAYVVY010000245.1:0-6390 GCA_043786575.1 Ilumatobacteraceae bacterium | reverse complement strand
ACCGTGGATGAACACGATGGGCGGCCTGCCCTGCCCTTCGCTCACCACATGCAAACGCGTCACGCGCACCCCTTTCCATTCCCGAGGGCACAGCTTTGCAGCTGGCCGCACTTCACACCTAGCGTCGCAGGCATGAGTGATACGACATCCGAGACCGGCCAAAAGGTGACATTGGCGTCGTTGCGCCGCTGGAACATCGTGATGGCCGTGCTGCACTTCGCGCAGGCGGCGGCCATGATCGCGTTGACCAAGGCGCGCTCGTTGCCGGTCACAGCGGTGTACGGCACTGGTCCTCCCGGGCAACCCGAGCGGGCACCGGAGATCACGACGCTGTTCTCATACAACCTCGGCTGGGCAGTGGCCAGCTTCATGCTGCTGTCCTCCCTGTTTCACGCGATCGTCGCCAGTCCTTGGGGCTACCCGCGCTACTGCGCTGAAATCAGGAACCTGCGCAATCGGTTCCGCTGGGTGGAGTACTCGCTGTCGGCTTCACTGATGATCGTGCTGATCGCCGGCATCGTCGGCATCACCGATGTGGCCGCGCTCATCGCGTTGTTCGCGGTGAATGCGTCGATGATTCTGTTCGGCTGGTTGATGGAGACCGGCTCGCGGCCTGGCAAGGATGCCATCTGGGCGCCATTCATCTTCGGGTGTGTCGCTGGCATCGCGCCGTGGATCGCGATCACGGTCTATTTGTTCGGTGCCGACGGTGTGCCCGGCTTTGTGTTCGGCATCTTCGTGTCGCTGTTCATCTTCTTCAACTGCTTCGCAATCAACCAATGGCTGCAGTATCGGGCCAAGGGGCGCTGGGCCGACTATCGCTACGGCGAGCGTGTCTACATGATCTTGAGCGTGGTGGCGAAGTCGCTACTGGCGTGGCAGATCTTCTCCAACGTCCTGATCTGACGCGGCCGACCCCGCACGTCGAGCGACGTGCGGGGCCAGGTTGAATAACAGGTCGCTCAGGCGACGAGCGTGTAGTAGCCGTTGAGGTCGGCGACCACGTCGGTGCCTTCACTGACATAGACGCACACCTTGCCGGCGGCACCAATGCGCACCGGGGTGAGGCCAGCGCGGTCGACGCCACGAATGAAGTTGAGGAATGAGGCCACGGGTCGGGGGCGGCCGCATGGCCACGCCGTTGCGTAGCCGGGGCCTGATGCGCCGGTGACGGTGACGTTGACCAGTACGGCAGCGGCATCGAGCGGCACACCATTGAGGCCTGCAACCTGCACCTCGATGATGCTGCCGCGACTCGCCCGAGTCGGCCGCGAGCCGCCGATGCCCGTGCCGTCACGAGTGTCGAGGATGCGCACCGGGGTGACCGAAGTGAACGACACATCGGGGCGCTCGGAGAAGTAGCCCTGCACATCGACGATCAAGTCGGTAGCGACTGATGCGAAGAAGCACACCTGGCCGGTGGACGACGGCCGCACAGTGGCCAAGTTGGAGACGGCCTGGTTTGCCGGGTCGAAGTTGACGTTGGACACAACAGGTCGTGGTAGGTCGCACGGGAACACCGTGATGTAGCCGCTGGTCGCTGCGTTGGCGACGGTCACGCTCAGGGTGACAGCGCGGATCGCTTCGTCGGTGGGTACTCCACCGGCCCCGGGGATGGTGACAGCGACAACTTCGTTGGCAGCGAGCGGTGCAATGGCCCGGTCGCCCAGGCCAGTGCCGTCACGAGTGTCGGCGATGCGGGCTGGCGTCAGGGGGTGATACCAGAAGCCCGGTGCAGCGGCGAAGTCGTTGGCGTACCAACCGGAGATGTCGGCGATGAGCTGTGTCTGCACGTTGGTGAACAGGCACACGCGACCCTCGCGGCCGACCTTGGCGGTGACCAGGTTGGCGGCGTCGACACCGCGCATGAAGTTGACGTTGGATGCGATCGGGCGGGCATCGCCGCATGGATAGACGGTGACGTAGCCCTGGTTGGCTGCGTCGGTCACGGTGACGTTCAGCACGACCGCGCCAACCCCTTCATCGGGCACGCCCGCCACACCGGTGACATCGAGTTCGACGACCTTGCCGGCACCCAGCGGGCCACGGCGTTGGTCAGCGACGCCGGTTCCGTCGCGAGTGTCGAGAATGCGGGTCGGGTCGACCGGCGTGAAGGTGCCGCGCACCGCTACGGCCGCGGAGGCGGTACCGCTGGTGATGGCAAAGCTGGTGACGATCGTTGCGCAGAGCGCGGCGGTCGTGGCAAGGCGTTTGAGTTGCATGATTCTCCCTCGGTTCAGGCCGCCACGTCGGCGACACGACGCACGATGAGCCAAGGGTGTGATCAATCTGTGAGCACTGTGTGAGTGCTACCCGGCCGTTGCCGGGCACGGCCCGCGATAGAGCAAAGTCGGCGCCGAGAATAGATCCCAGCGGTACACCCCCGGATTGCCGTTGTCGTCCTGACAGGCAAGTATCGACCCGTCACCGATCCATGCGTACGGGCCCGTCAGGATGAAGGGGCTCGTCACGATCGAAACGCCGTCCAATGATTGGACCGAAATCGGCCCGACCACTGGGGCGCCGGGGGTGCCGGACGCGTACGTGCCGTACCGAGAAATCTCTGCCTTGGTGCTGACGCCTCCGATCTGGGGGCTCGGACCGGTGCCGAGGTACGCGCCGGTGTAGATATCCCAATAGTGCATGAGGCCCCAGCCCGATCCGAACGAATAGAACTGTGTAGCAGCGATGCCGTCTGCTGTAACCCCTGCGGCATTTGTCGGCGCGATTCCAACCCTGACGCCCGAAAAGTTCACGAGTTGTAGATTCGTGCGAACATCCCACACCCCAGCCTCGGCGATGGCGATGGCGGTGCCGTCGTCGGTGACATAGAGCTCGAAGCCGATGGACCGTTGCGACAACGGAGTCGCCAGACCGGTAAACGAGAATTCGATGATGCTGACTACGCCACTTGGGCTGGATGGAACCGCAGCGATGAAGCCTGAGCAATCGGCGAGCAATGCCGGTCGTATGGCGGTGGCGACCATGAGTGGGTTGGAGACGATGCGTTGGGCGCCAGTATTGAGGTCGGTCACGGTGACTGAATTGTTCGCCATGGTGGATACAGCGAGATTGCAGCGGAGTTCACCGTCAGTTCGGGTGTCGGCGGCGCGGTAGGGGCTGGCGAGTGGCATGTATGCCGCCGCGCCCACGAAGTAGCCGGCAACGTCGGCGATCAGGCCGACGTCGGTGGATGATCGCGTGCAGACGCGGCCGTCGACACCGATCTTGGCAATTACCAGGTTCGGCACATCCATGGCCGCGCCGAAGTTGAGGTTGGAGGTGACCGGCACTGGCGTGCCGCATGCATACACGGTGGTGAAGCCTGCAGCTGACGACTGAGTGGCCGTGACGTTGAGTGCCACCGCGGTGGCGGCGGACGGCACGCCGGCCTTGCCAATCACTTGGAACCCGAGTTCGGTGTTCGAGGGCGCTCGGCCGACGCGAGCGCCGATTCCGTTGCGCGTGTCGAGCACTCGCTCGGGGTTGTCGATCGCGGTATAACCCGGCGCGCCCGCTGGGAAGTAACCCGAGACGTCGGCGAGAAGGTCGATGGTGACGCTGGTCGTCACGCACACTTTGCCGTTCGCTCCCAGCCGGGCGATGACCAAGCTGGGGGCCGTCTGGCCAGCTCCGAAGTTGAGATTTGAGGTGTTGGGCACCGGCTGACCGCACGGGTACACGGTGGCAAACCCGGCGGCGCTGGCGTTCACGGCGGTCATGTTGATCACGGCTGCGGACGCGTCGGGTGGAGTGCTGAACTTGCCGCCGACCTGGAACTCGAGGGTGGTGCCCGGATTGATGCGAGCGGCTGGTGCGCCGTTGCCACCGCGCGTATCGAGGATGCGCTCTGGGTTGTTGAGCGGTGTGAGTGGTGAGTCGGTGGGGAAGTAGCCAGCGATGTCAATGAGTACATCAATCGCGGCGAAGGTGGAGACGCACACGTAGCCGTCGGGGTCGACCCGCGAGATGACCGCGTTCGGCACGGTGACACCCGCTCGGTAGTTCAGGTTGGAGGTGTTGGGCTCGTCCTCGTCACAGGGGTACACGGTGGCGAACCCGTCGCCGGACGGGTTGACAACTGTGACGTTCATCGCGACCGCGGCGACCGAGGCTGGGATGCCAGCGACATCGGTGACCGCCACCTCCAAAACCAGCTGCGGCGGCAGCGCGCCACCCGATGGACCGGCGTCCACCGTTGGGGAGACCCACGTGGCAGCTGCAATCACACTTGCTGCCACAATCAGTCGTGAACGGTTGCGCCGCATCGTTGGCCCCTCGGTTGCTCCTCACGCGCCGTGAGTGGCCGCAATGCCGCCGATTGTAGACCAACCGTCCTTGTCGGTGTGTCTAGTCTTCGGAGCATGCGAGGTTGGGTGTGTCCGGCGTGCGGTCGTCTCTTTGAGCGTGCCCGGCAATCGCATGACTGCGCGCCCGGTCTGACTCTGGACGAGTATTTCTCGACTGGGCCAGCGCACGAACGCCCCATCTTCGACACGGTGATGACCCACCTGGCGACAGTCGGCCCGGTGCACACGGACATCGTGTCCGTGGGGGTCTTCCTGAAGAACCCGCACAAGTTCGCCGAACTCCGCCCGATGCAGAACTGGGTTGCGTTGTCGTTCGCGCTCGGCCGCAGCGCCCGCCACCGCACCATCACCCGCAAGGTGACAGAGTACAACAGCCGCTTCTGGCACACCGCCAACCTCGCCGTGCCCGAGGACTTCGACGAGGCCCTCCAGGCCCTCCTTACCGAGGCCTACAACGAAACCCGCCGCTGACAACCGGGGAGAGTGCCGGTCTGAGTCAAACGCCCGTTGCGAGAAGGTCGAGTTTGGCGAGGCTCTCCTCGAGCATCGTTACAGGGACGATCGGCCAGGTGCGACCGGCGGCGCGCAGCGAATCGACGATGTTCGACCAGTCGCAGTAGTTGGTGACGTCGGTGGTGTTCTCGTCGACCGCGTCGAGTTGCCAGCCGTACACGTGGCCCAGCGGCGGCTGGTCGGGAGCTCCGATGGTCCACTCGACCAGCCGGCCGGGCTCCAGCTGCGTCACCGTGTTGCGCACCGAGTACTTGACGAGGCCCGGGATGTCGTTGAGTGGCGTGCGGTCCATCGCAATGTCGAACGTGTCGCCCACCGCGGTGAGCGGCCGCGAGTCGGGCGCAGCTTCCAGCATTCCCGACCCGTCGATGGCCACGTGCCCGGCAGGGTCGCTGACCAATGCGTAGAGGGCTGAGGCAGGGGCGGCAATGCGGCGGGTCACGGACACTCGTTCTTCAGTCATGTGCTCACACTAGGCACCGATCGGGCCTCGCGCAGCCAGCCGCTGGGGGTCCATCGCTCGACGTCGCCCGTGGTGGGCTCGATACGCAAGAGGTGTAACCAGTTGTTGGCAACCAGGTCGCGCACCACTGCGTGCTCGTTGATGATTGAGTCAATGCCGGCGCGCGGCGCCTCGATGAAGACCGAGAGCCGAAGAGGCGGATGGCGCAGTGTGTGTCCGTCGTGAAGCGACTGCATCGCAAGGCCGATTCGCAGATCGCCACCGTTGCCTTCGAAGACTCCGATGCGCCCGCCGACAACGTTGTGCAGCACCTTGTTGCCACTTCCGTAGCGGCGATTGTCAACTGTCGATGCGTGGTACTGCATGTTGATCCAATTGGTGACCACCATCGGCGCAGTCATGATGAGCGTCAGCACTGAGAGGTCACCGTCAAGCTGCCAGTCATAGTCATGGAGGAACGACCGTCCGCCCAGGTTCATGTGCCGGGTCCGTGCCCGCGGCGCCACGATGAAAGCGGCGTTGCCGGCGAGGCCCCACTCCGGGCGAACCTGCGACCAGTCGTTGGCGCGCTCGAGCATCGCCTGCCTGAGGAGCTCGGAGTGAGTGGTGAGCTCCTCCATATCAAGGCTGGCTGCCCGCTCGGCACGAGCACGATCTCCGGCGTTTTCCAGCCACTGTTGGAGCTGCGCGAGCTGGGAGCCAAAGCTTTCGGGCACCAGGTCTTTGTCGAAGAGCTGCACCTCATCGGTGGTGGTGTTGTGCAATGCCGGAACGAACCACGTGGTTGCGGGCACCATCACATCCATCGCAGCAAGATGTGTGCGGATGGTGACGGAGTTGAGAAGGTCAGCCAGTACACGGGCGTTGACCTCACCGGTCTGGCCGCCGCATGCGCCGCAGTCGAGACCCGCGGAGTGCGGGTTGTTCGCGGTCTGGCTGCCGTGGCCGCACAGCAGCACCAGTGGCGCAAATCCGTCGGTCAGACCCATCGCGTGCAACACACGTTTTGCGATCGCAGCGGCTGCAGCGGGGTCATCACCGACCATGCTCATCCGGGGTCGCAGAGCGGCCGACGACTCGGCCGACAGCCCGTCGTTCTCCCAC
>JAYVVY010000244.1:0-3835 GCA_043786575.1 Ilumatobacteraceae bacterium | reverse complement strand
AGCGGACACCCTTGTTGGTCTGACGCTTCTGGATATCAGCCACGGCCGACCACCTCGTCCCAGCCAACACGCGAAAGGCGTCGGCGTCGCATTCGAGGGACGCCTGAGCGAGGAGAGCTACCGGCCACGCCGCGGCTCCACTCAACAGGTGTCGATCAGCGGTCGACCTCGACGGGATCGAAGCGGATCAGCTTTCCCGATCTTATGGAACGGGATCCGCCGTTCCTCCACCAACCGTCGGATGAACCGGTCTGTGACACCCAAACGCTCCGCCGCTCCGCGAACGTCGAGAAGCCCGCTCGTGGATACGGCAGGTGGAAGAGTCTGAGCGGCCATGACGATCAACCGGGATTGGGCGACGTGTGCCGGGGAGAACTTTCCAAGCAGCGCAGTCTCGCCGGGAAGCAATCGCGCTCGTGGTACATATTTGGTACATGGAGACGCGGAGAAGGGGCTCCCGACGAATCGGAAACCCCTTCTGAGCTGGTACTTCTTTAGTGGCGGGGGCAGGATTTGAACCTGCGACCTTCGGGTTATGAGCCCGACGAGCTACCGAGCTGCTCCACCCCGCGTCGGTACGCTAACTCTACCGCCGCCACCCTCACCTAGCAACCGCCTTTGAACGGTCGACCCCTCGAAGCGCCGCGTGAAGATGACTGGGCACGCGGCGGTCTGGACGCGCGGCGGGTGGAAGAATGGGGCGGTGACTACACGACGGCCCCGGGCCTCTACCACGCTGGCATCATTCGACGAACCGCTCGAAACGCCCGACCAGCGAAGTGCGGCCGGCAAGGCCTTGAGGGCCAGCACACCGCGCACCTCACATCACGAGTGGGCACCGGCCGACGACCGCGTGGACCCCGTCGACCGACTCATCGAGTCGAACCGCTCACGGCTGCCCGATCTAGTGCCGCTGCGCTACAGCCGCATGGCAGCCTCTCCCTTCGCGTTCCTCCGCGGCTCGGCGTTGGTGATGGCCCACGACCTTGCGACAACACCAACCAGCGGCCTTCAGGTCCGGCTGTGCGGCGACGCCCACATCGCCAACTTCGGCGTCTTCGCCAGCCCTGAACGGAGCTTGGTTTTCGATCTCAACGACTTTGACGAAGCTGCGCCTGGTCCCTTCGAATGGGACGTCAAGCGCCTTGCCGCCAGCATCGAAGTGGCCGCCCGTGAGAACGGGCTCAGCCCCTCACAGGCTCGTGGCGTCGTGGTCCGTGCGATCGGCACCTACTGCGAGTGGATGGCCACTTACGCCGAAATGACCCACCTCGACGTGTGGTACGCCAAGCTCGACCTCACCGAACTGATGAACATGGTGCAACCGAGCAACGCCGTCCGCCGTCGAACTGAGGCGACCATGCGCAAAGCCACGAGCAAGAACCACCTCAAGGCACTCGACAAACTCACAGAAGAGGTCGACGGCCGGTACCGGTTCATCGACGACCCGCCCATCGTCCAGCGAATTGAGGGTGACGAGCTGCGCGAGCGGCTGGAGCACCTGCTGCGCGGCTATCGCATGTCGCTCTCCGCCGACCGCCAGGCACTCTTCGACCGCTATCGATTCGTCGACTTCGCACGCAAGGTCGTCGGCGTCGGCAGTGTCGGCACCCGCTGCTGGATAGCGCTCCTCCAAGGTCCGAACGGCGGGCCGCTGTTCCTGCAGGTCAAGGAGGCGTGCGCGGCTGCACCGCAACTTGCGCTAGGAGTCAACACCAAGCAACACCAGGGCCAACGGGTGGTGGAAGGCCAGCGAATGCTGCAGGCGGCCAGCGACGTGCTACTCGGCTGGGGCACCGACCCCACCACCGGAATCCACTACTTTGTGCGCCAATTGTGGGACGCGAAGGGCAGCATCGACGTCGCAACTATGCGCCCCGACGGCTTCGCCCGCTACGCGCAACTGTGCGGTCGGGCACTGGCCCGAGCACACGCACGCACCGGCGACTCCGTCACCATCAGCGGCTACCTGGGCACCACCAACCGCTTCCCCGAAGCGATCGCCGCCTTTGCTTCGGCCTACGCCGACCAAACCGTCAGCGACCACGCCGCACTGCTCGCGGCACTCGCCGACGGCACCATCACCGGCATGTAACGGAGCCTTCGCTCGGTAGGGGAGAATGCATCCGATGTGGGAAGCGAAAGTCACCGAAATTGCGGTCGGGCAGATCCGCGGGCTGGTCAAACCCAGCGAGGCCGAACGCCAAGCAGCGTTCGATCTGTTCATCGAGCTCGCCAGCCGCACTGCCACTGTGCCCCTGACCGCCGACAGCGGGCTCATACGCGAAGCACTTGACAGCCTGCACCAGTTCTTCGGCATCACCCGCGAAGTGCTGCGACAGCACGGCTGCGATATGGCCAAGAGTCGCCACGACGGCAACCTCTCGCTCGCGGCAATCGCATTGCGCGTGCTCAACGAAATCCTGCGCCCGCGCACCTCGAAGTGGCACCCGTTGTTGGCGTCGTGGGAAGACTCGCGAGCGACCAACGGCAACGGTGCGACCGTGCTCGAGTGGGAACGGGCGTGGCCACTCGCGGCCGCCTGCCGAGCCGACCTGAACGCGCTGCGCGCCGACGTGCGCGCCTACATGGACAGCCTCGCTCAGATCGCAGGCACGCCGTCGCTCACCGACCTCGTCGTGCCCATGCCGCCCAGCGCCCCCATCTCGCCGATCGTCTTGACGACACCCGCAAGTGCCCCGTCCGATGCCAAGCCACGCGAACAGATGGTCCGCTGGTTTCACCCGATCGAGGGCTTTCACTCGATGCGCGCTGCCCGGCTGGGCGACCCCAAGCGGCACGGCCGCGCGCCCGCCGGCGACAACTCCGTCGTTCCACTGACACTCGCTGCAGACGACAGCGGCTGCGTGTGGTTCGACTACGTCAGCGACCTCGGTGATGCGTTCGACGCGACGGCTGCAGTTGCCTGGCAGCTGACCCGACCGACGATCGAACTTCCAGCGGACCGATCCGACGAGCTGCCCGCGCCACCACCGACCTTGCCTCGCGGTCAACTGCTGGTGATGGGCGGCGACCAGGTGTACCCATACGCGACGCGCGAGAAGTACCACCAACAAACCGAGCTGCCATACGTGTTGACTGCGCAGGCGCTGACCGACGGCGCAGCACCGTCGCCCGACGACAGTGCACTGCTCGCGATCCCCGGCAACCACGACTGGTACGGCGGCATCGAGCTGTTCGACGATCTGTTGGTGAAAGCCGACACGTTCGCCGGCCACTGGCGAGCACCACAGACCGAACGATGGTGGGTCGCGCAGCTCACCCACGGTTGGTGGATGTGGGGCATCGACACCGCACTGGACAACACGCTGGACGGGCCGCAGACCGCGTACTTCACCGCGGCCGCGCAGCTGCTTGCCGCCGGCGACCGCGTGATCCTGTGCTCGCCGGTTCCGCTGTGGCAGCTGCGCCAGAAACGCGAGAAGGAGTACGCCGACCTGCGCCAGCTCTTCCACCGGCTCGTGATCGCGCGCGGCGCGACGATGCCGTTGTTCCTTGCCGGCGACTCGCACTTCTTCGCCCACTATCGCCGCGTTGATGGTGTTGCCGAGGAAGATCACATCACGGCCGGCGGCGGCGGCGCCTTCCTGCAACCGACGCACAATCTGCCTGAGCAAGTGCCGTACGAACGGGGCACACCCGACTTCAAGCTCACCGCCCGCTGGCCGCGACCGGTCGACAGTCGGGGACTCGCCACCAACATCGGCGGCATTCGCGATCGAGGCTCCTATGTTTGTCAAGGATCTTTTTGCCGGTGTTTCGGGCAGGCCAGTGATGGGCCACTCGGGGTGAGGGCAGGCTCTTATTAGGCCAC
>JAYVVY010000243.1:0-14249 GCA_043786575.1 Ilumatobacteraceae bacterium | reverse complement strand
TGTCGACGACCCAGGGATCGGCATTCCCGTGCCATGGGTGTATCGCGATCGCCTTCTCGTCCTCACCTTGTTCGAACGGTGGGACATCGCGGTAGCACTATTGCTGTGTGCAGCGGCGGCCGCTTTTGTCATGTTGGTGGCGCCATCTGTGCGGTGGCCGGCGGCCGTGGGCGCAGTCCTAGCGGCGGTGGCGTTCCACATTCAGCTCTCGATTGTGGAACGGGCCGAGTTCAGGGCGATTCAGCGAATCGAAGCGCCGTCATACGCGATTGGTGCAGTGCTAATGGTCGGCGGGGCGTTCTTGGCGCTTGTGAGTTTCATAGCCGTACTGCTGCGGCGACAATGAAGGCATGACGCCACTCGAGCGGATCCTTGAACTTCGAGCGCAGATCGCTCATCACAATGAGCGCTACTACGCCGATGACTCGCCGGAGGTCAGCGACGCTGACTACGACCAACTGGTGCGCGAGCTCGCCCGGCTGGAGGTGGAAAATCCTGAACTGGTTGACGCCGAGTCTCCGACGCAACTGGTAGCGACTGGCACGTTGAACGCGGCGTTCTCACCGGTGGTGCACCGGGTGCCAATGACCAGCCTGGACAACGCAATGGACGGCGACGAACTGGCGGCGTGGGGCGAACGAGTGACGCGCGGTCTGGGTGGTGAGGTCGCTCGCTTCGTCTGCGAGCTGAAGATCGACGGGTTGGCGATGAGCCTGCGCTACGAGAGCGGCGCGCTCGTCCAGGCCGCAACTCGCGGCGACGGTCGCGTGGGCGAGGACGTCACCGCCAACGTGGCAACCATCGCCGAAGTGCCCAAGCTGCTGCAGGCTTCACCGGCTCCGAGCGTGATCGAGGTGCGCGGCGAGGTGTACCTGCCGCTGGACGCGTTCGCTCGCTTGCAGGCGGCGAAGGAGGCCGAGAACGTGGTGCGGCTTGCGGCCGGTCGCAAACCCGAGCCGGTGCCGGTGAACCCGCGCAACGCGGGCGCCGGCAGCTTGCGGCAGAAGGACTCGACGATCACCGCCGGCCGTGGGCTTGCGTTCTGGAGCTATCAGCTCGGCGAGGTGGAGGGTGGCCCAGAGTTCACCTCCCACCACGAGACGCTGGAATACCTGCAGTCCGTCGGCTTTCCGGTGAACCCGGAGATCAGGTTGGTCGACGGCTTGGCTGCCGTGATCGAATTTTGCCAGCACTGGCAGGAGCACCGTCACACTCTGGCGTACGAGATCGATGGGGTCGTCATCAAGGTCGACTCGTTGGCCCAGCGCGAGATGTTGGGCTTCACGTCGCGTGCGCCGCGGTGGGCTATCGCGTTCAAGTTTCCGCCCGAGGAGCGCACCACGATTCTGCGCGACATCATGGTGTCGGTCGGGCGCACCGGTCGCACCACACCGTTTGCAGTGCTGGAGCCGGTGTTCGTGGGCGGCTCCACCGTTGGTATGGCCACCCTGCACAACCAGGATCAGGTTGCCGCGAAGGACGTGCGGCCCGGTGACACGGTAGTGGTGCGCAAGGCCGGCGACGTGATCCCGGAAGTGGTCGGCCCGGTGCTGGCGCTGCGCCCCGCGGGCAGCGTCCCGTGGGAGTTCCCCCGCCTCTGCCCGTGCCCGCTGCAGACCGAACTGGTGCGTCCCGAGGGCGAGGCCGACACGCGCTGCGTCGAGCCCGCGTGCCCGTTTCAGCGCGACCAGCGCATCATCTACTTCGCCTCGCGTGGCGCAATGGACATTGAAGGGTTGGGCGACAGCACCGTCATCCAGCTCAGCGAGGCGGGGCTGGTTTCGGACCCGGGCGACATCTATTCGTTGACTCGAGAACAGCTGCTGACGCTGGACAAGTGGGGCGAGACGAAGGCCGACAACCTGCTGGCTGCTCTCGAAGGCTCCAAGTCGCGGCCGCTGCCGAAGGTGCTGACGGCGCTGGGTTGCAAGGGCCTTGGCCCGTCGGCCAGCGATGCGCTCAGCCGGGCGTTCGGAACGCTCGATGCAGTGATGAACGCGTCGGAGGCAGACCTGGCGACCACCGATGGCGTCGGCCCCACCATCGCCGCGGCCATCGTTCGCTGGTTCGCAGTGCCGGCCAATCAGGCGTTCGTGGAAAAGCTGCGTGCGGCAGGCGTCGAGTTCGGTCTGGTGGAAGTCAGCCGGCAGCCACAAATCCTCGCCGGAAAGGCAGTCGTTGTGACCGGGTCGCTGGAGGGTTACACGCGCGAGAGCGCGGAGTCAGCGATTAAGGACCGTGGTGGCAAGAGCCCGGGAAGCGTGAGTGCCAAGACGTTTGCGGTCGTCGTCGGTACCGAGCCCGGTGCCAGCAAGCTCACCAAGGCGCAGGACCTCGGTGTCCCGATTCTCGACCTCGCCGGCTTCGAGCATCTCCTCGCAACCGGCGACCTCCCACTGGTCCCGGAACGCAATGGCTAGATGCGTTCGTCGAGGAGCACTTCGAAGTGTTGGATCTCGCGCAGGGAGGTGAGGGCGGGGTGCGAAGGGTTCAGCAGCACATTGCGTTCGCCGCTGCGCGGGTCGACGAGGGCGCTGGGAACGGCAAGCGCCACGGACTGCCGCGAGTTCAGCCATGCCTCGCCTACACGCTGCGTGGCGGACTCGTTGGTCGGCCACGACTTCTTGAGCCCGGCCAGCTCCAGTGCGTCGACGAGGCGGTCCGGCAGCTCGAACTGCATCGCGACGTACTTCACGCGGCCGCCCATGATGTGAACGGACATCTCGAGTGTGGCCAGGGCCAACGATTCCGCGGTGTACACCATCCTGCGGCCCGGCGGGTTCCAGCGACCACCGAACGCAGCAGCGCCCTCGCCGCTCATGGCAGTGCTGGCATGACGCGCTGCCGCAAGGCGCCAGACGCGCATTGCTAGGTGAACACGCCGTGCTCGATGCGCCCGAGCAGTTGGAAGACTCTCTCGGCACCGACCTCGGTGGACGCGACCTCAAACGGTGTGCGCCCGGCGAGCGCTCGCTGCGGGGTGGTCAGCCAGGTGCGGCCTTCGCTGGAACCGCCCAGCACTCGTTCGGCGCGCCGCGTGAGGCGCGCAAGTCGCGCCACACGGTCGCCCTCCAACAGATCGAGCACACCTTGCTGCGTTCGACGCACCCACGTGCGCGGCGAGATGCTGAGCCACGCAAGCACATCGGCCAGAGGCAGTTGCAACGTTGCGGCGGCAGCGGTGACACTGGTGACCGGCACGCCGCGGCGCACCTCGTGCTCGCCCAGCGATTCGATGCCAGAAACTGTTTGTGCCATATGGCGTACTGTATCACGCCAATTGGCGTGAGGATGCCGCTTAGAAGACGGTGAAGCTCCAGGTGTAGGAACGGGCTCGGCCGCGGCCTTCGATGAGCTTCCAGTAGATCACCTTTACCACGTGATCGCCCTGGCTGAACTCGCTGATGGTGGACTCTGGCGACGGGTCGAAGGTGAGCGTCGCGTTGCCCGGTTCGAAGATGGTGGTGGGTGGCACGGTGACCTGCTGGCCCGCCTTCGCGTTTTTGCGAACCTCGTCGAGGTTGACGGTCTCTAGCTCGAGACCATCGATGATCAAGACGCCGGTGAAGCCGCTTTGTAGGTCGACGAAGACCTGCGTTTGCGCCGGCACCTGCGACGCAGCACGCGGCGGGCTGATCTCCTCGATGGTGTCGGGGAGACCCTGACGGTCTACGCCGGTGACTGCGATGGAGATTCCGACACCGATGGCAACCAGGCACACGGCGATGATGAGGCTGGCCACGAGCAACGAAAGCTGTGGACGCCGAAGGTGGATGCGCACCCGCTCAGTCTCGCTGGCCAATACGGAATTCGCACCCTCGCGCTGTGGCCGCCGTTCAGCGCAGCTAGGTTCTCCTGTCGTCATGGTGGCCAACGAACCTCCCCTTTCGCCGCGGATGATCGCCGGGCGCTACCGCCTGGGCTCGCGTCTGGGCAGCAGCTTTCAGGCGGCTGTCTTTGATGCCTTCGACGAGCAGTCGCGCCAGGCCGTCGTGCTCAAGTTGGTGCACCCAGACCTCAGCGCCCTGCCCGAGCTGCAGCGGTCGTTCGAACAGACCATGTCGGTTGCGGCAGGCCTGCATCACCCCAACATTGCTGCCGTGCACGATTGGGGCCGTGCCAGCTGGAACGACCGGGAAGTGCTCTACGTTGCAACCGAGAGGATTCTCGGCGGCAGCCTGCGCGACCTGCTGGATCGCGGTCGATTGCTCTCGCCGTCACAGGCGCTTCTGGTCGGTCTTGATGCGTGCAAGGCGCTCGATGCGATGCACCGTGCGGGCCTGGTGCACACCGATATCCGGCCGTCGACGCTGGTATTTGGCGACGACCGGAAGCTGAAGGTGGTCGACGTCGGCTTAGCGCAGGTGCTGCATCACACTGCGGGCGACGTCACGGCGCGCAGCGTTGATCGCGCCAAGTACAGCTCTCCGGAGGAAGCCCAGGGTCAGCCGGTGCAGCCCAAAAGCGATGTGTACTCGCTGTGCCTTTCGCTGTTGGAGGCGGTGACAGGCAGTGTGCCGTTCGAAGGTGAGTCGGCAGTGGCGACGCTTGCGAATCGAGTCGATCGCCTGATGCCGGTCTCGGCGGACTTCGGTCAGCTCGCTGCAGTGTTCGAACGGGCCGGTCGCCCTGACGCAAGCACGCGCTACACGGCCGCTGAGTTCGGCCGCGCGTTGGTGCAGTCGGCGGAACAGATGCCGCGGCCCGCACCCCTGCCGATTCTCGCCAACTCGTTGTTCTCGCCCGATAGCGGAGGCACCGATCAGCTCGTCGAGCCAACAGGCCCGCTAGCACGACCCACCGTCCCAATCGAGCTGCTGATCGTGCCCGCCGAGGCACCCGATGACCTGATCTCAGCGCCGCTCGTTGAAGTCGCGCCAGTCGACGTCGCGCCAGTCGACGTTGAGCCAGTCGACGTTGAACCAGTCGTGCCGATCGAAGCCGAGCCCGCAAACGTCGAACCAGTCGACACTGAGCCCGCCGAGGCTCAGCCCGTCGCGCCAGTTGAAGTCGTGCCAGTCGCGCCAGTCGACATCGCGCCAGTCGACATCGAGCCAGCCAACGTCGAGCCAGCCAACGTCGAGCCAGTTGCGGTTGTTGCCACCCCGTTGCCACCACCGCCACCCGTGGCTGCTGCGCTCTTGCCGCCTCCGCCTCCTCCTCCGCCGCCGACGGTGGAACCGATGGCCACTGCGATCATTCCGGTCGTCGTGCCAGCAGTTCAGCCACACGTTGAGCCGACCATTGAGCAACACGTTCAGCCGGCGGTTCCCAGCACGACCGAGGAAGAGTTCGACCCGGCTGATGAGTTCCCCGAGCACCCCCCGACGGTCGGTGGCGGGCGCCGGTGGTTCATCGCCCTGCTGGTCGTACTTGCAGTCGGTGGTGGCGTGTTGGCGTGGTACAACACCCGTCCCGAGACCAGCGCCGTGCCCGAGCTGGCGGGTATGCGTCAAGGCGAGGCGCTCAACCAGATTGGGCCGTTCAAGGGTGCGATTCTCGAGGAAACCAGCGAGACGGTTGATGCCGGTGTTGTCGTGCGCACCGAGCCGGCAGCGGGCACGACGCTCGAGCACGGAAAGACCATCACCATCTTTGTCAGCAGCGGGCCGGCGCTGCGCGCACTGCCAGAACTGGCTGGTCTCACGGTCGCCGACGCAACAGCCGCGCTCACTGAATTGGGGTTGGTCACCATCGAAGCCGACCCGGTTTTCAATGAGGACGTATTGCTCGGTGTCATCGTCTCGTGGTCTGTCCCGGCGGCGCCAACTCTGACGGCCGGCGCGACGGTCACGAAGGGCACCACCGTCCAGGTCGTGGCTTCCGCCGGCCCTGCGCCGCGGATTGTGCCCGACCTCACCAACGTGCCCATCGCCGACGCAACAGCGGCGGTGCAGGCGTTGGGCCTCGTGTACGCACAAGGCGTCGACGAGTTCAGCAACACCGTGCCGGTGGGCGCGATCATTCGCCAAGACCTGCCGCCGGGTAGCGAGGCCGCTCGCGGCGCCACGGTCACCGTCATCGTGTCGAAGGGCCCGGACCTGGTGGCGATGCCGCCGCTTGCCGGGCTCGACTACAACGGCATCGTTGCCGCCGTCCAGGGCGCCGGCCTTGCGGTCGGCACGGTCACCGGCGACACCACGCAAGCGTTCCAGTCGGCCTCCGTCAGCGGCTCGGCAGTGGTCGATGGCCAGCAGTTCCTGCGTGGAACCGCAGTCGACCTGACCTTCGCGCCAACCCCGGTTGTGGCCCCAGTCGTCTAGCTCACTAACGTGCCAAGCCAGGAGGTACACGTCATGGGTTCTCTGGACGGACGCGTTGCAATCATCACCGGCGCAGGCCGAGGAATCGGGCGCGAACACGCGCTGTACTTCGCGGCCGAGGGCGCAAAGGTGGTCGTCAACGATCTGGGCGGCGCCAACGATGGCACCGGCACAGACCTGACCCCCGCGCAGCAGGTCGTGGAGGAAATCACCGCACTGGGCGGCGAGGCCGTTGTCAATGGCGACAACGTGGCCGATTGGGAGGGCGCCCAGCGGATGATCAACCAGGCCGTCGAGACCTTCGGCGATCTCGACATCCTGGTCAACAACGCAGGCATCCTGCGCGATCGGGTGATCGTCAACATGACCGAGGACGAGTGGGACGCGGTCATCGCAGTTCACCTCAAGGGCCACTTCGCCCCCACCCGCTGGGCCGCGACGTACTGGCGTGAGCAGCACAAGGCGGGCATCGTCAAGCCGCGCAATCTGGTGCACACGTCCAGCACCTCGGGACTGTTCTCCAACCCTGGCCAGGCCAACTACGGCGCGGCCAAGACCGGCATCGCCACGCTCAGCCAGATTGCCGCGAAGGAACTCGTTCGCTATGGCGTCAAGAGCAACACCATTGCTCCCGGTGCCCGCACGCGGTTGACGCTGGCAACGCCGGGCCTTGGCGACATCATGAAGCCCAAGGAAAACGCGTTCGATCCGTGGGACCCTGCCAACATCTCACCGCTGGTTGCCTATCTGGCCACCAGCGACTGCGCGTTTACCGGCGAGACCTTTCTGGTGCAGGGTGGCACGGTCACCATGGTGGAGAGCTGGCAGCGTGGTGCCGGTGTCGAGCGAGACTCGAAGTGGACGGTGAACGAACTGGCCGAGGCATTGGCCCCGCTCGCTCGCTCGTGAAACTCCTGCCGCCGCGCCGCGAGAACCTTCACGACAGCAACGACCGCACGCTGTCGCTGGACAGCGGCGGCGTCGACGAACTCGGTGTGATCCCGTGGCCAATCCTGCTGCGTCGCCGCATCGCACGCAAGGTGGGCATCGACCATCGTTGGGCGGTGCTGTGGGTGGTGCTCGGTGGCCTGTTCACCGTCAGTTTCACCATCACGTTGCTGGTCGTGTCGCTCGACAGAATCGCGGGCGAACTGAACACCACGACAACGGTGCTCACCTGGGCTATCACCGGCCCGATGCTGGCGTTCGGTGTGGTCGGGCCGGCTTTCGGTAAGTCCGGCGACCTGTGGGGTCACAAGCGCATCTTCGTCAGCGGACTGTTCTTCGCCGGCGTGTTCGCAATTGCCTCGGCGTTGGCATGGAATGCAGCCACGCTGATTCTGTTTCGCACGTTGTCAGCCACCGCCGGTGCGGCGTGCGGGCCGTCGGCGATGGCGTACATCAACCGCCTGTTCGAGCCGGGCGAACGTGTCAAGCCGTTGAGCTACTGGAGTTTTGTCACAGCCGGCGCGCCAGTGATCGGCGTGGTGATCGGCGCGCCGTTGGTGGAGGCGGTGGGGTGGCGGGTGATCTTCGCCGTGCAGGCACCGTTGTGCTTCATCGGTTTTGCGGTAGCGCTGTGGCTCCTGCCAGGCACTGACCGGCTGAAGGGTGTCAAGTTCGACGTACTCGGTTCGCTGACGCTTGGCCTCGGCGCGGTGTCGCTGCTGGCCGCGATCAGCCAGGGGCGTGTCTGGGGTTGGGGGAGTACGGCGACGATTGGTTGCCTACTGCTGTCTGTCGCGGCGTTGGTGGCATTCGTGAGAGTGGAGCAACGGGCGGCGGCTCCGCTGGTGGTGCTGGCCTGGTTCCGCACGCGCAACTTTGCGTTCCCCGTTGCCAGCCAGATGATGACCAACTTCGCCTACATGGGTGGTTTCTTCCTGGTCCCGCAGGTGTTGGGGGCTCGCGGCCTGGGCCTGGGCGAAGCGACAACCGGTTACCTGGTGATCTCGCGGCCCTTGGCCTTTTCCATCGTTGCCCCGCTGGCAGCGATCGTGACGTTGCGCGTCGGCGAGCGGGTGGCAGGGGTGGTGGGCGCAATTGGGGTGGTGATCTCGATGGTGCTGTGGAGCACGGTCGGGCTGGATTCGTCGTACATCTTCATTATTGCGGCGTCGGCGTTTTCGGGCATCGGCCTGGGGATTGCGTCACCTGCGCTGACATCGCTGATGGCGGGTTCGGTGGCCGACGCCGACCTCGGCGTGGCAGGTGCGATGCAACAGCTGATGACGCAAATGGGTCAGGTGCTCGGTTCGGCGGTGTTGGCAACGATCAGCGTCAGTGCAACCCCGTCCAATCTGACGCCGTTTCACAACGCCTTCATCGTGGGCGCGGTGGTGGCCGCCGGCGGATGCCTGGCGGCCACCTTCGTACGCAGTACTCCGCGCTGAGCGCGGCAGATCACCAACGGGTGTTCAGCTGGTGATGTCCTTGATCTCGGTGGCGATCTGCTTGGCGATGTCGTCGCTGGGCATCGAGGTCTGCATGGCCATCATCTTCATCATGTCGCCCTGCACCTTCACCTTGCCGGACATGAACGCTTGCATGCCTGCGGCCTGGTCCTGGTCAACGAAGATCTTGCGGGCGGTCTCCCAATCGGTGGTCAGGGTGAGGTCGGGCGTGTCGAGCGCACCCTTCTCCATCACCACATCACCTGACGAAGTATCGAGGAACAGGTTGACGGTGCCGTCGCCAAACGGGACGTCGGTGATGACCTGATTCATCCGAATGCTGCTGGTGACCTTGGTCGCCAGGTCGGCGTACTTTTCGCGGATGGCGGTGGCGGCAGCCATCCACTCATCAGAAAGGAATTGGTGGGACATGGCGAGTAGCTCCTCAAGAACTGAACGTGACGGCGGCAACTTAGTCGCTGGTGGCGCCATGGTGAGAGGCGAGCCGATCCCACGCAATTGTGCCCGGACTCGCCTCATCGTGCCCAGGGTCGGCGCCACAACTTGAACAGAACGTTCAATCCGGTTCCCATCGCGTGTCCGGTCCGGTAACGATGGTCGCATGGCACGCATCCTCGTCACGGAAGAGATCGCCGAAGGTGGCCTCGATCGGCTGCGCGCGGCCGGGCATGAAGTGGATGTGCAGCTCGACCTCTCCCGGTTACTGGAGGTGGTGAAGGGCGCTCATGCCCTCATCATCCGTAGTGCCACGCAGGTCACGGCCGAGGTGTTGGAGGCGGGCAGCGAGCTGATCGTCGTCGGTCGTGCCGGTATCGGCCTCGACAACGTGGACGTGCCCGAGGCAACCAAGCGCGGTGTGATGGTGGTCAACGCGCCGCAGAGCAACATCATCTCCGCTGCCGAGCACACGATGGCGCTGCTGCTTGCCCAGGCCCGCAACGTGCCCCAGGCCCACGCGGCACTCATCGCCGGTCGGTGGGAACGCAGCCGCTGGGAAGGTGTCGAGCTGGCCGACAAGACGCTGGCGGTCATCGGTCTCGGCCGCATCGGCAAGCTGGTCGCAGACCGAGCTCGCGCCTTCGGAATGCGGCTGGTGGCGTACGACCCGTTCGTGTCGGCCGACCGTGCTCGCCAGATGGGCGTGGAGCTGCTGACGCTCGACCAGGCGGTGGCCGAGGCCGACTTCCTCACCATCCACCTGCCCAAGACGAAGGAGACCACTGGTCTCATCAACCGCGACCTGCTGTTGAAGGCAAAGCCGTCGCTGCGCGTCATCAACGTGGCCCGCGGTGGCATCGTCGACGAGCAGGCGCTGGCGGACTGTGTGCGCGACGGCATCATCGCCGGTGCCGCAATCGACGTGTTTGTGACCGAGCCCACCACGTCCTCGCCGCTGTTCGAGCAGCCGTCGATTGTGGTCACTCCGCACCTTGGCGCCAGCACCCGCGAAGCGCAGGACAAGGCGGGCGACACCATCGCCCACATGGTGCAGCTGGCACTTGCCGGCGAGTTCGTACCGTTCGCGGTCAACGTCGACGCCGCCGAGGCCAACGAGACACTCCGGCCGTTCCTGCCGCTCGCCGAGGTGCTGGGCCGGCTGTTCGCCTCGCTGGTGGGAACGCTTGCTTCCTCGCCGAGCGACTTCGAGGTGTGCACCGAGGGCGACATCGCCGGCTACGACACGCGCATCCTTTCGCTCGCGGCATTGAAGGGTTACTTCGGGGGTATCTCCGAGGAGCAGGTCACGTATGTCAACGCACCGCAGTTGGCGAAGGAGCGTGGCATCGAGCTGCGCGAGACGCACTGCGCGACATCGGCCGACTTCGTCAACCTGCTCACGTTGCGGGCCGGTGGTCACAGCATTTCGGGCACCCTGGTGGGCCGTCGTAGCGAGCAGCGCATCGTGATGATCGACGACCACCACTTCGACGTGCCCCCCGCCGACCACATGCTGGTCGTGAAGAACGACGACCGCCCGGGTGTCATTGGCACTGTCGGCACTTTGTTGGGCAATGCTGGCGTGAACATCGCCGACATGGATGTCGGCCGCGCCACAACGCCGGGCACCGCAGTCATGCTGATCGCGCCGACGATGGAGGTGCCCGAGTCCGTCGTCGTCCAGTTGCGGGCGGCTCCCGGAATCATCAGCGTCACCCCCCTCGTCGGCTAACACTTTCCTGTCGACCGCCCGCAGGTTCCGCCTTGCAATTCGCCAACCTGTCGCGGGCGTGACCTCCAAGATTGGTGGTCAGCGGCATGACAGGTTCGCAGGTTCCGCCTTGCAATTCGCCAACCTGTCGCGGGCGTGACCTCCAAGATTGGTGGTCAGCGGCATGACAGGTTCGCATTTTTCGTGTCGAGGCTTGACGGCGTGGCACTCGCACCAGGGCGACTTGCTCGGGCGGGCGTGTTATCGGGGGGAGTGAGTGCGGATCGCGTCTCTGGTTGCGATGGCTTCGGCTCGCGCAGCGTCGGCGAAGTCGGCACCGTTCGATGCATAGAGGATGGCTCTCGACGAGTTGATCACCATGCCGAAGCCCTGGCTATCGACGCCAGCTTCGACGGTTGACTCCACGTCGCCGCCCTGAGCACCCACGCCAGGCACGAGCAGCGGCAGGTCGCCGACGATGGCGCGGACCTCGCGCAACTCGGACGGATAGGTGGCACCGACGACCAGGCCGCAGTCGCCGATCTGGTTCCACTCGGTGGCCACTCGACGGGCGATATGGAGATACAGCGGTTCCCCGTCGACGACGAGCGATTGAAAGTCACCGCTGCCAGGGTTGCTGGTACGGCACAGGACGAACACGCCTCCGTCGGGGTGCCGAAGAAATGGCTCGACCGAGTCGGTACCCAGGTACGGGTTGACGGTGACGACGTGGGCGCCGTACCGGTCGAACGCCTCGTGCGCGTACTGCTGTGCGGTAGGGCCGATGTCGCCGCGCTTGGCGTCCAGCACCAGCAGCACGTCGGGATAACGGTCGCGGATGGCAGCACAGATCAGCTCCAGCTCGTGCTCGGCGCCGGTTGCGGCGAAGTACGCGATCTGCGGCTTGAAGGCGCAGGCGACGTCGGCCGTGGCATCGACGATTGCCATGCAGAAGTCGAATACAGAGCCGTCCACGACTTCGGGGAAACGACTGGGGTCGGGATCCAGCCCAACGCACAACATGGATTGCGACGTTGCCCACGCACGCCGAAGATGCTCGTGAAATGCCATCGTCGTCGAATCTAGCCGTCGGTGCGAGAGCAGAACCCGTTCGGATCCAGCTCAGCGGCCGGTGATCGTCAGTGCTGGCAGTTCCACACGCCGTTGTCCTCCAATTGTGGGCTCACGCACCCGGCAGGAATGGGCGGAATCGGTGTGCCGGCCGGCCAGTCCGGAGGGATCCGGACGCCGGGCGGCAGGGTGCTGCTGGGTGTGGCGACTGTCGTTGGGGGAACGGTGGTGCGCGGCGTGGTTGTCGCGGGCGCTGTCGTGACGGGAGTGACGGGGGCGACGGTTGCCGGCGACGTGATTGGAGTGTTCGGCGTCGGGCTGGTGATGGCCGGGCTGGTGGCCGCGGGGCTGGTAACGCCGGGCGCGGCAGTTGTGGCCGTTGGCGTATCGGGGACCGGCGACGCGGGGGCAACCGTGCGGGGGCTGGACCCAGAGGGAGCGTTGCCGGCGACGGTGGTGCCGGGCGTGCCGGCGACAGTGGAAGCCGGGTCGACGCCGGCGAGAGTGGTGCCGACCAGGGTGGTTTCGGTGACGGCTAACACGTTGTCGACAACCGGCGTCACGATGACGGTGGCCGCTGCGGTCTCGGCAGCGCCGAACCCGAGCACGTTCAACCCGCCCAGCGACGCGAAAGCGAGGCCACCCATTGCAGCGGTGACCGCGGTGCTGATGCTGAGAATGAGGGCTGTTCGCCGTTCCATGTGTCATTGACCTCGTTGCTGGGCACGCACGACGCAGCACGACCAATGGTTTGGTAGCCGTGTCATTGACTGCTATCGGCGCACACCAACGTCAACTGAACTGAGTGTTCTTTGGTCTGCGAGCCTGATCGTCGGCCCTATCATGCGCTGATGTCGGAGAGCGCGTTGACACATACGGACCCCAGCGATATCAAGCCGTCGCTGATGAGCCCGGTCACGCCGCACGTGATCGTGCTCTTCGGGGCAACCGGCGATCTGTCGCGTCGCAAGCTACTGCCGGGCCTGCTGCACCTTTCGCTGGCGGGGCTGGTCAGCGAGTGTCAGATCGTGGGCACGTCGCTGGACGATCTCGACGATGAAGGTTTTCGAGTGTTCGCCCGGGCCGCGTGCGACCAATTCTCGAACCGGGCGATCACTGACGAGGCGTGGGCCAATTTCGCCCGCCGCTTGCACTACGTGCCCCAAGCACGCGGTCCGATGGGGCTGGCGGAAGTGGTGGGTGAGTCCGAGCGCATCCTGGGTGGCGAGCCGCGCCGACTGCACTACCTCAGCGTGCCGCCAGCCGCCGCGCGCGTGGTCGTCGACACGCTGCGGGAGGCGAACCTGGTCGAGCGCTCGCGCATCATCATGGAAAAGCCGTTCGGCACCGACCTGGCCTCGGCGCGGGTGTTGAATGCGTCGTTGCACGAGACGTTTGCGGAGGACCAGATCTACCGCATCGACCATTTCCTCGGCAAGGAAGCGGCGCAAAACATCTTGGCCTTCCGGTTCGCCAACGGTTTGTTCGAACCGATCTGGAATCGAGACCACATCGATCATGTACAGATCGACGTTCCCGAGACACTTGGCCTCGAGGAGCGAATCGGCTTCTACGAGAAGACCGGCGCCTACCGAGACATGGTGGTGACGCATCTCTTCCAGGTGCTGGCGTTCATGGCGATGGAACCGCCTACAGCGCTGGACCCGCGGGCGATCAGTGAGGAGAAGAACAAGGTCTTCCGCTCGATGCTGCCCATCGAACCGCAGAACGTCGTGCGCGGGCAATACCTGGGCTATCGCGAGGAGCACGGTGTCGCGCACGACTCCGAGACCGACACGTTCATCGCGCTGAAGTGTGAGATCGACAACTGGCGGTGGGCGGGTGTGCCGTTCTTCCTGCGGACCGGTAAGCGCATGGCTGAGGGTGCTCGCATCATCTCGATTGCATTCCGTGAGCCGCCCAAGAGCATGTTTCCGGCGGGCTCGGGAATTGGCGCTCACGGGCCAGACCATCTCACCTTCGACCTGGCCGACGCCTCCAAGCTGTCGCTCAGCTTCTATGGCAAGCGGCCTGGGCCGGGGATGAAGCTGGACAAGCTGAGCCTGCAGTTCGCACTGCACGAGACCGACCGGGCCAGCGATGTGCTCGAGGCCTACGAGCGGCTGATTCACGATGCGCTCAGCGGCGACCACACGCTGTTCACGGCGGCTGAGGGCATCGAGCGCCTGTGGGAGCTGTCGCAGCCGCTGCTCGACTCGCCACCGCCGGTGCGGGCCTATCCCGTCGGCTCGTGGGGCCCCAACGCCATCCACCAGCTGATCGCGCCGTACGCGTGGCGCCTTCCCTTCGAACGAGCCTGGCGCAGCAGCAACAAAGGCCAAGTCCAGTAGT
>JAYVVY010000242.1:0-4288 GCA_043786575.1 Ilumatobacteraceae bacterium | reverse complement strand
TACGGTTCGGGCGGTTCCCAGGCAGTCGCTTCCACGATCTGGCCAGTGTCACTCCGCGTGAGCACCCACGTGCTGGCCTTGCGCCAGTTGGGCTCGCCGATGATGGCGCAGCCGCGCCGTTGCAGGGCGTCGATGGTTTCGGGAATGACGTCGCCGTGGCTGCACAGCACACTGCCGTCGGGCAGCTCGTCGATCAGCGCGAGCGCGCCCTCAAACCCGGTCGCTTCGCCCAGTCGTTCGTCTTCACGGACGGGCTGGCGCAGCACAGCCGAGAGCGGCTGCAGCGTTTGCAGGCAGCGTTCAAAGGGGCTGCTGACCAGCTCGCCGGTGGTGAGCCGGGCAAGGCGCCGGGCCAACGAGTCGGCCTGCCGCCGCCCCTCCTTGGAGAGCGGCCGCAGCCGATCGTCGCCCTTCCACGCCGCCCGTTCGCCAGCCTTCGCATGACGCACCAGATACAGCATCAGCCCAAAGTCCTCATCAGGTCGGCACGGACTCTCGCGTCGCCTCCATGTGGCGCGCGCTCAGCTGCCGCACGAACATGATGAAGACCCCAGCTGCGGCAAGTGTCAAGACACCACTCAGAGCGATGTAGCCCAGCTTGTCGTTGATGTTCTCGGCGAGGTTGGTGGACGAGCCAGTGGTGCGCACGGGCCCGAACGACCCGGAGATGCCGAGCGAGATTGCGGCGGCAATGCCCGCGAGGGACAGCCCGAGGTAGATGCCGATGAGTGGTGTCACGGCCCGCTGCTTCCACGTCGGGTCGCCGGTAGCGGTCTCGGGGTCGCTGGCCTTCCACAGCTCGCGCCACATGAAGAAGTTGAGGATGCCCAGCGTGCAGCCGCCGAGGATGTTGACGGCGATGGTGGCGCCGGCGCTGAACGCCTGCGGCTGGCGCCCCAGGACGAGGTGGTTCTTCGCCATCCGAAACGTCCACATGATGAGCAGCACCGTCTGGGCGATGGAGATCAGACCGGCCAACAGGGCGATGCCGAGATAGAGACCCAACTTGTCGTCAAAGGTGGACGACGAGATGCTGTTGTCGATGAGGTCTTTCGCCGAGTCGCGCAGCGTGAATTGCACCAGTAGTGAAATGAGCTGGATGGCGAAGGTCGCAATCAGCAGCGCCACGAGCCACTTGCTCAACCCGGCAATCTTCTTGAAGGTGCCTTGCACCGCGCCGTAGCCGCCGTAGGCGACATAGCCGGGAGGTGGGCCCATGTTGGGCGGGGGAGGGGGCGGTAGGTCGCTCATGCGAATACCTTAGGCGCCCATCGCTCCGCGTGGCCGTGTGCTGCGGGTAGCGGCAGACTGTGCGAATGGGATTCTTCGATCGCAATCGTGACGCGTTGGCCGCCAAGGGCTACGACCCAGTTCGGCTGCCGAAGGGTCAGTACCTCACCGATCGTTTCCCGGTGCTGCACGTCGGCGACGTGCCCACCTATGCGCCGGGTGAGTGGAATTTGTCCATCAGTGGCCTCGTCGATCACCCGTTCACCATCGGGCTCGACGAACTGAAGGCAATGCCGTCGGCAACGCTCACCTTCGACATCCACTGCGTCACCAAGTGGACCAAGTTCGACACCACCTGGACCGGTGTACGGGTGCGCGATCTGTTCGAGCGAGCGGGCGTGAGGCGCGGGGCCACGCATGTCATCGAGCATGCCGAGCACGGCTACACCACCAACCTGCCCATTGCGGACATCATGAGCGATGAGGCGATCGTGGCCTACGCGTACGAGGGCGAGGAGATCGAGCCCATCCACGGCGGCCCGGTGCGCATCGTCGTGCCGCACCTCTACTTCTGGAAGAGCGCCAAGTGGGTGCGCACGCTCGAGCTGCGCGCCGACGACAAAGCCGGCTTCTGGGAGCGCAACGGCTACCACATGTACGGCGACCCCTTCAAGGAACAACGCCACTGGGGCGACTGACCGCCAGCGAAAGGCAGTCCGACATCGTTGCCCGAGCTGCGGGGGCTCGCTGGCTAGCCTTCGCTCATGGGGAGCGAGCGCGGCGGACAACGACAGCCCATCGACGTCCTCTGGACGGTGGTGGCTGTCCTAGTCCCCGTGATCGTTGCGCTCGTCTCCAAGCTCGGCACCGTCGATTTGGCGTATCAGCTGCGTGCCGGCGACGAGATCCTCCGCAGCGGATCTATTCCGCGGGTCGATACCTACACGTTCACCGTTTCTGGACAACGTTGGGTGGACCAGCAGTGGGGTGCGCAGGTGCTGCTCGAACTCCTGCATCGGCTCGGCGGCTGGCCGATGTTGGTGGTGCTCGGTGCGCTGCTCGTCGGGGTGAGCTTTTGGTTGATCAACATCACGTGCCGCGGCTTCGGCGTCTCAGAACGGACGGCGGCGCTACTGACACTCGGTTCCTTCGTGATGGCCACCCAAGGTCTGGCGCTGCGCCCACAGTTGTTCGCCGTGCCCCTCGTCTGCCTTGTGCTCTGGGTGACATCGTCCGAACAACAGTCGCAGCGGTTGTTCCTCGTGCCGCTTGCGGCGTGGGCATGCGCGATGCTCCATGGGGCGTTCGTGCTGATTCCGCTGATCGCCGGACTTGCGTGGCTCGAGGCGCGCCGAACCAAGTCACCTCACGCCGGGAGGCTGCTCGCAGCCACCGTGGCGAGTGCGGTGGTAACACTCGCAACGCCGCTCGGCGTCACCGTATGGACCAACGCGTTCGAGCTATCCCGGAACCCCAGGGTGCGGAATCTGGTGACGGAGTGGCGGCCGACGTCGCTCGAGAGCGTGAACGGGTGGTTCATGCTTGTGAGTGTCCTTCTCATCGGTGGATTTCTTGCACGCCGTGGCCGTGTCACGCACTGGCCGGCCCTCCTCACGCTCGCGATCTTCCTGTTCCTGGCCCTCAGCGCGCAGCGTGGGGTGTTGTGGTGGGCGTTCGTCACGCCCGTCGTCGTTGCCCAACTGATCGGAGTGCAACCACAGCGCCGAGCGGAGGAGAGCGACTCGTGGGCGGTTGCCGTCACCGTCATGGTTGTACTGGTGTTGGCGGTCATCGTTGTCGAGCCGTTCCACAGGGCGCATCCCAGCGAGGTCCTGCTCAGCGGTGCTCCTGTCGCGCTCTCTGCGGCCGTAAAAGACGAGCTACCCGACGGCGTCCGGCTCCTCGCGTATCAACCGTGGGCTTCATGGATCGAGTACGAGAATCCGACAGTGCGTGTGTTCCTCGACACCCGCTTTGAACTACTCACCGACGAGGTGGCCGACGGGTATGTCGCTGCCTCGGTCGGTCGTCATGACTGGAAAGCGGTCCTTGCCCGCTGGGATGTCGAGGCCGTCGCAGCTCCGCTTGATTGGGATCTGGTCGCGCTACTGCGCACGGACTCCTCGTGGACCGTTATCCACGAGGATGAGGACTCGGTGCTCTTCGTACGGGCCTAGACCCAGCGGCCTCCCTTGCCGGTGCATAGGCGGCCGGTACGCTCGCCGCCATGCTCCTCGCTGCCGCCGATCCGACGCAATGGGTGAACCTTGTCGCTGTCGTGGTCTTCGCCGGGTTTACGGCCTCGTTTCTCTGTGTAGTCCTCGAGCGGCGGCTGGTGGGCGAGACCCCCACCGGCCGGTCGCATTGCGTGTGCGGCGAACAGATCCCCATGACTCGCAACATCCCCGTGCTGTCGTGGTCGCTGCAGCGTGGGAAGGCGCATTGTTGCGGTGCCAGCATCCCTGGTTGGTACGTGCTCGCCGAGAGTGCGTTCATGGTGGCCGCCGTAGTCGGAGCCGTCGTTGCGTGGCCACATGTATTGATCGGTGGAGCGGTAGCGACCGCGGTGTCGGCGGGTGTACTTGCGGTATGGCATAGGCGCCAGCACCGAATCTGATAAATGGGTCAAATGACTCATTGTGGGCGAATGGTAGCCGGGTTACTTTTTCGTCAGTCCAGATCGGGCGCAACGGGAAGACCACGGGAGGTCACATCATGATCAAGCTGTACACCAAGGTTCAGAATCACATCGCCAGCCGCGAGGCACAGATCCAAGACGAAGGTGCAACGATGGTTGAGTACGGCCTCATCGTGGCCGCCATTGCCCTCGTCGTCGTAGTCGGTGCCAAGATCTTTGGCACCGCGCTCAGCACCTTCTTCGTAAACCTGGGCACCAACCTCTGATCCGGCGGTGGTTCGTCTCGACCCGATGCTCACGTGTGGCGGCGCGCTGGGCATCGGGTCAACCGAGCGGAATGGGATGGTGTCATGTCGCGATACAACTCGGTGGTTCGTGAGTCGGTTGAGACCGATCGCGGAGCGACGATGGTGGAGTACG
>JAYVVY010000241.1:0-7219 GCA_043786575.1 Ilumatobacteraceae bacterium | reverse complement strand
GCGGTTGTGGCGTCCCATGGGGGAGCCGGCACCGTACTGGGTGCCGCCGCTCACGGCGTGCCGCAGGTGCTATATCCGATTGCGGCCGACCAGTGGGAGAACGCCGACGCCGTCTCGCATGCTGGGGCGGGTGTGGTGTGTGAGCAGGAGCACCGTGATGCCGCAGCGTTGGCAGCTGCGTTTCAACGTGCGCTACTCGAACCCGAGATGCGCACAGCTGCCGAGGTCGTCGCCACCGAAATAGCAGCGATGCCCGCCGCAGCCGACCACGTCGGCGTTATTGAGGCGCTCGTTTCATAAGCCACAGATCTGGGCCGGCGCCATCGGCAATTTGCCAGTAACGGACGATCTCGAAACCGAGCGCCGAGTAGAAATCGACGTTCGGCTGTGACGACGTCTCCAGGTAGGCGGACAGGTGATCGTGGTCTGCCAGCTCGAGGCCAGCCCGCAACGTGCGAGTTCCCAGCCCTTTGCGCTGATGGGTTGGCGCAGTGCCCATCGTCGCGAGATAGAGGTGTCGCTCGGCGGGCCGCCACTGGTGATACTCGGCATCGGCCGCCTGCGAAGCCAGGTGTCGATCGCCTTCGAGCACAGCGAACTGGGCTACCAAATCGCTCATCGGCAGAGTTGGCACCGGTGCCGTGCGGCCAGTGTCGATCCACGACGCGACTGACTCGACGGTGCCGTCGATTGTCGTCACGCACGCGTTGCCGTATGGCAGCGCGAAATGCTGCAGGAACAGCTGTTGCAATTGAGTGATTCGACAGACGTGGTCGCGTTCGTCGACCACCCACCTCGTCCACGCGTAGTCGCCAAACGCGAGCCCCAACACTTCGGCTGCGCGATCAATGTCGGCTGCCACCATCGGCCGGCTCTCAATGCCCATCGTCAGCTGAGGCTGCCAGCCGGCGGTACGCCGACGCCGGTGAAGGGCAGGGTGCGTTCGTAGGCGGCGGCCAGGCGCAGTACGTCAACGTCGGCGCGCGGTCGACCGATCACCTGCATGCCCATCGGCAGGCCGCGATCGTCGAACCCCACCGGCACGCTGATGGCGGGTAGGCCGGCGAACGTTGCGTAGAGCGTGCACTCCATCCAGCGGTGATACGTGTCCATCTCGCGATTGCCGATGTGTTGCGGCCACCGTTCGTGCGCTGGGAACGGCCACACCTGCGCGGTGGGAAGCGCAAGCACATCGAAGCGCTCGAACAGGGAAAGAATCGCAGTGTGGAACGTGGTGCGCGTGATCGATGCCAGCGATACCTCGGTGGCGGTGAGCGCGAGGCCATGGTCGATCTCCCACAGCACCTCCGGCTTCACCAGCTCTCGCTTGCCGGGATCGGTGATCAGCGGGGCCAGACCGGTGGTCACTGACAGATGGCGCAGCACCAGCCACGCATCCCACACGGCGTCCAGGTCAGTTTCAATGGTGGCCGGCTCGATGTGACAGCCCAGACCGGCCAGCGTGCGCAGCCCGTCGGTGCACAGATCGAGAATCCCGTCTTCCATCGCCAGCCGACCATTGAGGTCGCCCAGCCAGCCGATGCGGGTGCCGGCGGGGTCGTGGTCAAGGGCCTGGCGGGCGCGTGCGACGGTGGCGAACTCGTCCAGTGTGCCCGTGAGTGAGAGCGGCACTCGCTGGTCGTAGCCGGCCTGCGTGCCCAGCAGCATGGCGACATCGAGCACGGTGCGCCCCATCGGCCCCTCGACACCCATCTGCGAGATGAATGCGTCGCTCTCCGGCCACGCCGGCACCCGGCCCTGGCTGGGCCGGAAGCCGAAGATGTTGTTCCACGCGGCCGGGTTGCGCAGCGAGCCCATGTAATCGCTGCCGTCAGCGACGGGCAGCATGTGCGTGGCCAGCGCAACGGCCGCACCACCGCTACTGCCGCCGGCAGAGCGGTTCAGGTCGAATGGGTTGCGGGTCGTGCCGAACACTTCATTGAACGAGTGCGAGCCCTTGCCGAACTCGGGCACGTTGGTCTTGCCGATGACAATGCAACCGGCGGCCTTCATGCGCGCCACCATCAGGCAGTCGTGGTCCGGGATGTTGTGCGCGAGAAGGCGCGAGCCGCTGGTGGTGCGAATGCCCTTCGTCTCAGCCAGGTCTTTGATTGCCTGCGGCATACCGTGCATCCAACCGCGTGAGAGGTCGTGGTCCAGTTCGAGATCGCATGTGTCTGCCTCGGCGAGCAGTTCATCGCGATCGCGGCGGCTGACAATGGCGTTGACCGCTGGGTTCTGGTCGTCGATGCGATCGAGATAGGCGTCCATCACCTCGTGGCACGACACCTCGCGCGCGTGAATCGCCTCCGACAACCCCGTCGCCGACAGGTCCGTAATCATTTCCGAAGTCTCGCGCGCAGCCCGCAGGTCTCACTTCACTTTCTTGGCAGCGAACTTGGCTGCCAAGGTCTTCGTGGCCGGTGCGTTCTTGGCGGAAGCGGCCTTCTTGGCCGCGACCTTCTTTGAGGGAGCCTTCTTGGTCGCTTTCTTGACCGGTCGAGGCGTGGCGGCCTTGTCGGTGGGCAGTGGGCGTCGGCGGGGAACCGGCTTCACATGCGTGCTGCCGCGGCGCATCGGCGGCGCTTCCTGGGGTACCGCCCACTCTGCACCGGTGGCCTCGAACAGGCGGCCAATCTCGGCGATGTGCATGTCGGCCATGTCCCACACATCGGGCACCAGTTCTCGGGCAGCGATGATGCCGAAGTCGAGACGGTCGAGGTAACTGTGCACGGTGATGTTCAGCCCCATGCCGTCCGTGACGATGGAGACCGGGATGTACGCATCCAGCTTGGCGCCACCGAAGTAGAGCGGCTGACGAGGCCCGGGCACGTTCGAGATGGTCAGGTTGGCGGGTAGCAACATGCGGTTCGACATGCGCGACATCAGGCGCAGCGCGGCCACCGCAACCAACGGCGACGAGGTCTGCGTGACGTCGATCAGCGTCTCCGCGGGCACCAGCTCCAGCTGGCGCTTTGCCGCCGCCATTGCTTCACGGCACAGGGCAACGCGCTCCAACGGATCGGCGCAGTTGGTGGGCAGGTCGGCGATGATGCTGGATACACGGTTGGTCCAGACGTCGGTCTCGTCGCCGTTGCGAATACTGACGGGCACCATCGCGCGCAGCGGTTTCTCGGGCAGCGCGTCGTGCTTGATGAGGTATTCGCGCAACGCGCCGGCACAGATGGCCATGACGATGTCGTTGAGTGTGCCGCCGGTGGCGTTCTTCAGCGCCTTCAGGTTTTCCAGCGACGTGCCACGCATCGCGAAACGGCGGTGAGCCGTGATTGGCTTGTTCCACGGCGTTGCTGGCGCTGGCGTGAGCGGCAGTGTGATCAGTCGCTCGTTTTCGGGAACGGAGTTGCTGCTGGCGCCGACCATGTTCTTGATGGCGTCGCGAGCGGAGCTGGCCGCCCGGCTGACGCTGTTGACGCCCAAGGTCTCGGCAAGGTTGCGCACTACGCGCAATTGCAGGCGCACGCCCTTCACGGGGTTCGCGACCAGATTGTGCAGTGTGTGCTGCAGTAGCTCGCTTTGGCTGGGCGGCTGCTCGCCCTCCCACTCCACCGCCTCAGGCGCAGGCGTGCTGGGATCCGTGTCGGTGAGCATGTTCAGCAGAATCACGCCGGCCGCGCCGTCGATGGTGGCGTGGTGCAGCTTGGTGAGCAGCGCCCACCTCCCGTCGCCGAGGCCTTCGATGACGTAGACCTCCCACAGCGGGCGGGTGCGGTCCATCTTGCGACCAACGATGCGCGAGACCTGCTCCGTCAGCTGGTCTGCCCCGCCGGGGGGTGCGAGGCCGATGTGGCGCACGTGGTACTCGAGGTCGAACTCGGCGTCGTCAATCCACCACGGATGGTCGAGCGAGAACGGAACGTGAACCAACTTGCGCCGCATCGGCTCGGCTTGGCCGACCAGTGCGCCGAATCGTTCGTAGACGACCTGATACGGATCGAACTCGGGCGTTGGCCGTTCGTAGATGGCGAGTCCGCAGACATGACCGAACGTGGTTGCTGTCTCCATGTAGAGAAAACTCGCATCAAGTCCTGTGAGCTGCTTCATGATCGTCTCCTGCCCTCGCCCGAGTGGTGCCCCATCATGGCCCAGCCAGGTCGTCGCCGCCACTGGCTCGATTTCCTGCGAGCGAATCGCGCAAAGTAGCCGTGTCCTCGCCGGGTTGCCCGGCACACTGGTGAAATGATCTCCAGCGCGGCACAGAACGCCGCCCCCACCATCGAGGCTCACGGTCTCACCAAACAGTACGGGTCCGAGAAAAAAGGTGTGGTGCACGCGCTTGCCGGGCTCGACCTGGTCGCTCCGGCTGGTCAGGTCACAGCCATCCTTGGCCCCAATGGAGCTGGCAAGACCACGTTCGTAAAGGCTGTGGCGACACTCTTGCGGCCAGACGCGGGCTCGTTGCGCGTGGCAGGTATCGACGCAATCGCGCACCCCGAGCAAGTGCGTCGCGTCATTGGCCTCGCTGGCCAAACGGCGGCTGTCGAGCCTGCGCTCACCGGCCGCGAGAACTTGGTGATGATTGCGCGCCTGTTCGGTCACAGCGCACCAGCGGCCAAGGCGGCGGCGGAAGCGGTGCTGGCGGAGATTCACCTAGAGGACGATGCGGATCGCCCGGTGAAGGGGTACAGCGGCGGCATGCGTCGCCGGCTCGACCTTGGTGCCAGCCTGGTTGGCTCGCCGCGCATCTTGCTCCTCGACGAACCCACCACTGGGCTCGACCCGCGAACGCGTATCGAGCTGTGGGAGTCCATTCGGTCACTGGTTGCGGGCGGCACCGATGTGTTGCTCACCACGCAGTACTTGGAGGAGGCCGACCAGTTGGCCGATCACATTGTGATCATTGATCACGGACGTGTCATCGCCACCGGAACGCCGACGGAGCTGAAGTCGCAGGCGGGACTCGACGTGGTCGAAGTCCGTGTGCAGCACAGCGCCGACCTTGGTGCTGTTGCCGAAATCCTGGCCCCGCTGGGCACCGAGCCCCCACACCTCGACGAGCCAGCACGTCGCGTCGCCGTACCGGTGACGGCCGGCACCGACTCGTTGGCCACTGCGATGCGCGTCATCTCCGAGCGTGGAATCGGTCTGGACGATATTGGTCTGCGTCGCCCCACTCTCGACGAAGTCTTTCTTTCCCTCACCGGAACCGGAGCCCCCGAATGAGCCGCAATGCAGGGATGCTCGCCAGCATCACGCCCCCCGCCCATCCGCCGTCAGCGTGGGCCACGGCCAGCACATACGCGGGCCGCACGGTGCGCCAGTTCGTCCGCACGCCGCAGTTGCTCATCGTCAACGCCGTCACTTCGGTCATGTTCTTGCTGATCTTTCGTTTCGTCTTCGGTGGTGCCATCCAGACAGGGCCCGTCGCGTACGTCGACTTCTTGATTCCTGCGTTGGCAGCCGTCAGCGGCCTGTTTTCTACGGGTGCTGTCGGCGTAGCCGAGGATTCTGAGACCGGCATGTTCGACCGGATGCGCTCGTTGCCGGTGCCACGTGGTGCGGTCCTGTTCGGCCGTTCGCTGGCCGACACGGCACTGATCACCTGGAGCACCTTCGTCACCCTGGTAGTGGGCTTCATCGTCGGCTTCCGCGTTCACGGCGGTGCGGCCGCGGCGCTGGCCGCGCTCGCGCTGTGCGTCATCTTTGCGGCAGCGTTCAGCTGGCTTCAGATCTTCCTTGGTCTCATCTCCGGCTCGGCACAGGCTGCGCAGGGCATCGGCTTCTCGGTGTTCCCGCTGATCTTCGTCAGCAGTGCCTACGTGCCGGTGGAATCAATGCCCGGTTGGCTGCAACCGTTCGCCGAAAATCAGCCGGTGACGGCGATGGTCGGGTCCGTACGGGCGCTGGTGTTGGGCGGCGACACAGAGGCGTTGCTGGGCCACAGCACCACCTGGTTCGTGGTTCGGGCGCTGGCGTGGTCGGCATTCATCCTGGTGGTCTTCGCCACTCTCTCCACCCGCAAGTTCACCAAGCTCTAGAACGGCTGGTTCAGCCCGCTGGGCAAGGCTCAGTGTTGGCCGGTCAGCACTCGCTCCAGAAGGTCGGCCACGCCCAATTGGGCTGCCCAGTGTCGAAGGTAGGGCAGGTCTAGCGCTAACTGCTGCACGGCGACAATCCCAAGCGCATCGTCAACCTGACGCGACGAACCCGAGAGCGTGGCCCACTCCAGCTTCGTGAGCAAAACGTCCTCGATGCTGGCAACCATGGCTGGTACACCGAGCACGAGTAGTTGCTGTCGCCGCCCGACTGCTTACTGGTCGGTGGAGCCCTTCCAGAGGTTGATGTTGGCTTCCGTGGCGTAGTGGTCGATCTCCGCCAGCTCGTCGGGTGACAGCACCATGTTGGCCAACGCGGCGACGTTGTCGTCGAGCTGGCGAACACTGCTGGCACCGATGACCAACGATGTCATGCGCGGGTCGCGCAGGGCCCACACCAACGCGAGCTGGGCCAGTGATTGCCCACGGCGGGCGGCAACGTCGTTGAGCGCGCGCACCCGGGCGAGGCGTTCTTCGGTGATGTTCTCGGCAGTCAGCGCGCCACCGGTGGCCGCCCGCGAATCGGCAGGAATGCCGTGCAGGTACCGGTCCGTCAGCAACCCCTGGGCCAGTGGCGAAAAGGCGATGCAGCCCGCCCCGACATCCTCCAAGGTGTCCAGCAGGTGATCTTCCTCGGTCCACCTGTTGAGCATCGAGTACGACGGCTGGTGGATGAGCAGCGGCACCTTCATCTCGGCCAGCAGACCTGCGGCCTCGCGTGTTCGAGCCGACGAGTACGACGAGATGCCGACGTAGAGCGCCTTGCCCTGCTGGACGATCGACGCAAGCGCTCCGACGGTTTCCTCCACGGGCGTCTCGGGGTCGACGCGGTGCGAGTAGAAGATGTCGACATAGTCGAGACCCATGCGAGCGAGCGACTGATCAAGCGAGGCGATGAGGTACTTGCGCGACCCGAAGTTGCCGTAGGGCCCGGGCCACATGTCGTAGCCAGCCTTGGTGCTGATCACCAGTTCGTCGCGGTAACGGCCCAGATCACCCGCCATGATGCGGCCAAAGTTGGCCTCCGCGGCGCCGTACGGCGGGCCGTAGTTGTTGGCCAGGTCGAAGTGGGTCACACCAAGATCGAAGGCGCGATGGCAGATATCGCGTTGTGTGTCCCACGAGCGATCTTCGCCAAAGTTGTGCCACAGGCCCAGGGAAATGGC
>JAYVVY010000240.1:0-7299 GCA_043786575.1 Ilumatobacteraceae bacterium | reverse complement strand
GGGATGCTGCTGGCCGCTGCCCGGCTCGATCTGCCCAGCGTGTTCGTCTACAACGGCAGCACCATGCCGGGCAGCCACAACGGTGTGGCCACCGACATCACCAGTGTGTTCGAGGCCGTCGGCGCCCACGCATTGGGCAAGATCACCGACGAAGAGCTCGGCGAGATCGAGCGCTCCGCCTGCCCGGGCGAGGGTGCCTGCGGCGGCATGTTCACAGCGAACACCATGAGCAGCATCGCCGAGGCCATCGGCATGTCGTTGCCGGGCACTGCCTCGCCACCGGCCATCGACAGTCGTCGTGAGAGCGATGCCCGCGCCGCTGGCGAAGCCGTCGTCAACCTGCTGCGCCTGGGTATCACGCCGCGCATGATCATGACCAAGAAGGCATTCGAGAACGCCATCGCGGTCACCTCTGCGCTGGGCGGCAGTACCAATGCAGTGCTGCACCTGCTGGCCCTCGCTAACGAAGCTCGCGTGGAACTGGCTCTCGACGACTTCAACCGCATCGCCGCCAAGGTGCCGCACATTGCGGACATGAAGCCGGGCGGCAAGTTCCACATGAGCGATCTCGACCGCGTTGGTGGCGTGCCGGTGGTGCTCAAGCACCTGCTGGACAACGGTCTGTTGCATGGCGACTGCCTCACCGTGACTGGCAAGACCATGGCAGAGAACCTGGCCGACATCAACCCGCCGGCCCCGGACGGCGTGGTGGTGCACCCGCTGGACAAGCCGCTGCACAGCGAAGGCGGCATCGTCATCCTGCGCGGTTCGCTGGCGCCGAAGGGCGCTGTCGTGAAGGTCGCTGGGCTCTCCGCCGAGCAGAAGCAGTTCGTCGGAACCGCCCGCGTGTACGACGGCGAAGACGGTGCGATGGCTGCGATCCTGTCCGGCTCCATCGAGCCCGGTACCGTGCTTGTCATTCGCTATGAAGGCCCCAAGGGCGGGCCGGGCATGCGCGAGATGTTGGCCATCACCGGTGCGCTCAAGGGTGCCGGTCGTGGTGCGGACTGCGCGCTGATCACCGATGGTCGTTTCAGTGGCGGCACGTGGGGTTTCTGCATCGGCCACGTCGCGCCGGAAGCCGTTGATGGGGGCCCGATCGCATTCGTGCACGACGGCGACCAGATCTCCATCGACGTGCACGGGCTCAGCCTCGACCTGCTGGTCGACGACAACGAGATCGCCCGTCGTCGGGCCTCATGGCAGCCGAACCCGCCGCGCTACACCAGCGGCGTGCTGGGCAAGTACGCCAAGCTCGTGCAGGGCGCCGAGACCGGCGCCATCACCAACACGATCTAGCTGAGGCTCTGCGTCAGGTGAAGATGATCTGGCCGCCGGCGGCCAGATCGTAGAAGTCGCCCACCGTGATGATGTCCTGCACCTGCTCGACGAAGTCCTCCTTCTTCATGTCGAACATGTCGACCGACGCCTTGCAGGCGTACATTCCACAGCCGGTGTCGCCGACCATCTCGATGAACTCGTGGATCGGCGGTATGTCCAGCTCGTCCATTTTCTTGGTCATCATGTGAGTGGCAATGCCACTCATGCCTGGCAGGCCGCCGAGCAGCGTCGGAATGTGCATCGCAGGGTTGCCCACGGTGGCCACCTTGATGTGGTCGATGCGTTGCTTGTGGATGGCGTCGAGGCCGAAGAACGTGAAGAACAGATTTGCCTCCATGCCTTCGGCGCGCGCCCCGTTGGCCATGATCAGACCTGGGTAGATGCCCTCCAATGAACCCTTGGAGATGATGATCGACACCTTGGTGATCGGTTCGGTGCCTTCGGTGCGGTAGCCCATGATCAGATACAACCTTTCGGCTTGGGGATGCCCGCGAGGCGGGCAGCCGTCTTGGCGGGTCCCTTCGGGAACAGCAGGTACAGCTCTTTGACCGACACGCCCGAGGTCTTGCCGAGTACGCGTACGGTGGGCCCGGTGCCCTTCTCGAAGTACTCCTTGCGCATGAAGTTGAGGACCGTCCAGTGCTGCTCGTTGAGTTCGATTCCATCGGCCCGGGCCATGTCCTGCGCCATCGCAGGGGTCCATGCGTTGGGATCCTCGAAGAACCCCTCGTCGTTCAGGGGTACCTCTACTCCGGCAAATGTGGCTGTGCTCATGCCGATGCTCCTTCGTTCGTGTGTCGTGACGGGGTGGTGATTTCCGCGCGGTCCTTGCCGCTCGTGGGCATGTCGGCGCCGATGCCGGGGATGTCGCGCCCTTGCAGCAGGGCGTGCCAGTAGACCCACTGGAACATCAGCTTGCCGAGGTGGTTCATTCGGCTTTCCTTGAGCAGCGGCATGCCGACCGCTGTGGGGAAGTGTCCGGTGAGCGGCTCGGTGTCGTAGTTGAAGTCGATGAGCAAGGCCTTGCCGAAGCCTGTCTCGATGAAGCAGTTGGCATGGCCGTCGTAGCTGGAGTCGAGTGCCTCGTGATCGAGGAAGCGGATGATGTTCTCGACGAGTACCTCGCCTTCGAAGTGGGTGACGGAGCCGGCCTTGGATGCAGGCACGTTGGTGGCGTCACCGAGCGAGAAGATGTTGGCCTTGGCCGTGGCCTGCAGCGTGCTCTTGTCGGTGGGCACGAAGTTCAAGTCGTCGCCCAGGCCCTCACTGCGGCCCACGAAATCGGCGCCGCTGTGCATGGGCACCACGACGGCCAGGTCGAACGGGACTTCGCGACCGTCGTAGCCGACCAGCTTGCCTGCCGTACCGTCTACCTCGCCGGTGTTGAACTCGGTCACGAGGTGGATGCCCTTTTCCTCCAGCAGGTTGGCCAGCGTGGCGGAGGCCACCGGCTTGGTGAACGCGCCGTCGAGGGGGGTTGCGTAGGTGATTTCGACCTTGTCGCGTATGCCGCGGTCGGTGAAGTACCAATCGGCGAGGAAGCAGAACTCAAGGGGTGCGACGGGGCACTTGATCGGCATGTCGACCACGTTGACGACCAATCTGCCGCCTTCAAAGCGCTCCAGCGCGTCGGCCAGAGCAGTGGCGCCGGCTAGGTCGTAGAACGTGAACACCTTCTCGTTCCACCCTGGCCCGGTAAGGCCCTCGGTTTCGTCGAAGGCGAGCACAGCGCCGGTGGCGATCACCAACACGTCGTAGGTCAACTCGCGCCCACCGGTGAGGTAGACGAGGTCAGCGTGAACATCGACGCGATCGATGGAGTCCTGCACGAACTCGATGTCACCGTGCAACTGTTCGTGCCGGGGGCGCACGATCTCGGAGTGTTGGGCGAGCCCAAAAGGCACAAACAGCAACCCGGGCTGGTACACGTGGTGGTCGTCTTGATCGACGACAATGACCTCCACGGGTTGGTGCTGGGAGCCATGGTGGCGGAAGTGTCGTTGCAGCCGGTTGGCGGTGAGTGTGCCACCCGTGCCGCCACCCAGAATGACGATTCGCTTTGTCATGAAAGCCGTCCTCTCGGCTTTCATACTCGGCCTTCCGATACCCCATGGGGTAGGGCCGAAGGACTCTGATCAGGCGCCCGTAGTGCCTTTCGCGGATCGCCATTCAGCAACGAAACGCCAGCCGACCAAGGTGGCGAGATTGAACAGGCTGGCGACGATGATGAATGGCACGGCGGTGCCGCCGTCGAAGACCACCTTGCGCAGGATCAGTCCACCGATGATGGTGACCAACCAGATGGTGATGCCGGTGCCGACTGCCATCGGCGACTTCCACGCTCGGGCCGCCAGCCAACCACATGCCAATGCAATCAGAAACGGCGCAGCAACCTTGACGACGCCCGATAGCGCCGAGCCTTCGTCATGATTCTTGCGGCCGATGACCACGAACGCGAGGACGGCCACCACGTCGATGACGGCCGCGACTTGAACCTGACGCGAGTTATTCATGCGGATGGAAGCGACCGAGTTGGCCGCGGTAGAACAGCAGCGGATTCGGTTCGGACTCCAGCGGGCTGTGCTCCAACTCCAGGACGCGGCCGAGCACGAAGTGGTGGTCGCCCGCGTCGATCACGCCCTCGATCGAGCAATCGATCCACGCGATCGCGCCCTCGATAACTGGCGACCCGGTGATGGGCGACGGATGCCACTCAACCCCCTCGAACGGGTTGACGATGCTGCTCTTTGCGAACTGCCAGCACAGGTGGGCTTGGTCGGCGCCGAGCTCGTTGACCACGAACGAGCCGGTGGCGTTGATGGCCGCCCACCGCTCGGAGTCCACCTGCGGTAGGAACCCAACCAGTGGCGGGTCCAGCGATACCGACGTGAACGAGCCAATGGTGAGGCCGACGGGCAGACCCTCGGCCGTGGTCGCGGTGACGACGCTGACGCCGGTAGGGAAGTGGCCCAATACCTTGCGGTACGTCATTGGATCGATCGGCATGATTGCGACTCTAGGTGCTCGCGCTTGCCTCGCCACATGTGCGATCCTTAGCCGTGGTCGCCGTATGAACGACAAGCCCACCCTCCGCCGCCGAATGCGGCAGGTGCGCGACCTTGTCGATGACCATCTCATTCGCAGCGTGCAGCTGTGGGCGGCGGTGGCAGCAACGCCCGAATACGCGGCGGCGTCCACCGTGATGGCCTTTGTGGGTTGCAAAGGCGAGCCCGACACCGACCCACTGTTCGCCCGTCTCGCAGCCGACGGCAAGCGCTTACTGCTGCCCCGAGTGGAGGACGGCACGCTCGTCGTGTGCGAGGGCACCGGTCCGATGACGGTCAGCGCATTCGGCGTCAGCGAACCCACCGGGCCCGCATTGCCATTGAGCGAGGTTGGCTTCGTCATCGTGCCCGGCTTGGCCTTCACAGCCAGGGGCGTGCGGCTTGGATACGGCGCAGGTTTCTACGATCGCTTCCTGCCGCAATTGTCGGTGCCAAACGCCGGCGTGTGCTTCACCGAGCAACTGGTCGATGAACTACCGACCGAACCCCACGACGTGCTGGTGCAGCAGGTCATCAGCGCCTGATGCCGCAATGACCAAGTTGTTCGGGCGCGAGCAGGAGCAGCGCCGCCTTCTTGATCTGCTTGGTCGGGTGCGTTCCGACGGTGGTGTCGGCGTCGTCATTGTCGGCGACCCTGGCATCGGGAAGTCGAGCATGCTCGACTGGCTCAGCTCGCACGCCGCAGGCTTCACGGTGCTGCAAGCGCGTGGTCACGACGCGGACGCCGGCACCAGCTACCTGGTGTTGCGTCAGCTGCTGAGGCCGGTGCGCCACCACCTGGCGGCTATCGATCAGCCGTTGGCGGAGGCGCTGGCGGCCGCAATTTCACTGTCTGGAGAAACGACCACTGAAGCGTTAGTGCCGTTGGCGGCACTTGAGTTGCTGAGCGAGGCGGCGACTGATTCGCCGCTACTGATTCTGCTTGACGACGCGCAAAGTTTCGATCACGCCAGCCTCTCCGTCCTCACGTTCTGCGCTCGCCGACTACTGGCCGAGAATGTGCTGATCGTCTTTGCCGTGCGCACTCTGGAGGTGGCCGAGTGGTCGGTCTTCGAGTCGCTGGAAACCCTTCATCTGCGTGGGCTTGATGAGCAGGCTGGCCGAAAGTTCGTCGAGGCTTCTGGTCGATCGTTCAGTACCGAGCTGTTCTCCGCCACCCGTGGCAACCCGCTTGCTCTGCTGCAGATGGCGGGCGATGCAGGGCCAGAGGGCCAACTGCAGCTGGCCGATCGTTTGGTCGCCGGCTTCGAGCGCGGCATTCGCCGGCTCCCGGCGCCGACGCAGCGGGCGTTAGCCCTGGTCGCGGTTGCTGGCTCGATCGAGGAGGGGGTACTCGACAATGCGCTGGCCCGGATGCGGTTGCAGCGAGCCGACCTTGCAGTGGCGAGTGCGCAGGGTTTGCTGGCAGCGAGTGAGGACTTCGATCACCCGCTCATGCGGGAAGCAGCGCGACCGAAGGGTGCGTCGTTGCTGGAATGCCACGACGCCCTCGCCGCGGCTTGGCGCGAGGTGTCGCCGGAGCGCCATGTACTGCATCAGTTGCTCGGGTCCGGTCCGCATACCGTCGAGATGCGTACCGAGGCGGCAGAATACGCGTCGTTGCTCGCGGCATCCGGCCGCGTTGACGACGCAGAGGCACTGCTGCTTGCCGCAGCCGCCCGCGAGCCACGCGAGCGCGAGCGTGCACTCTTGCTGCGCTCGGCGGCATTGGGCGCCTACTACTCCGCACGTTTCGAGCACAGCGTGCGTTTGTTCCGCAGGGCACTGGAGGCAACCACCGACGCCGAAGTCCGGTGCCGTCTGCTGCGCACGATGGTGTGGCCCGAGCTGTTCTGCGGCGGCAATGCTCGTCACCTTGCCACAACGCTGCGGACTGCGGTCGATGCGGTGCCGGCGGATACCACGGACCGTTCCGGTCTCGTTCGGGCGTGGGGGTCGCTCATCGCCCTGTACTCCGCTTTCGATTGTTTCGCAGCCGTCGCCGCGTGCCGAGAAGCGCCATCTGATGACTTTCTCATCGCCGATGCAACCGAGGCTCTCAGCTTGGCCGGCGACGCCGCCGCGCCGGCGTTGCGTCACAGGATCGAATCGGCGTTGGCGGATCCGCGTCCGTTCGAGCAGTTCAACGAGGACAACTCCTCAGCGGTTCACGGGGACCTGCTGCTGTTGGAGGGGCGCTGGGCACAGGCCGATGAGTGGAACCGGCGTCACTTCGAGACGGCGAAGCGGCTGGGCGTCGAAACCGACGTCGCCGTGACTGGGGCGCGCTGGATGCTGTCGCGAGCGTTTCTGGGAGACGGCACTACTGCCTACGGCTTGGCGCTCGGAGCACTTGAACGCGCTCCCGGCCTGGTCTCCGTCTTGGCATCCAGCTCCTACGTGGGGGCCATCGTTGGTGCCGAGAATGCGGCTGAGTGGGCACACCGATTGGTGGGTACTGCGCAACGTGCCGAACGAAATGGATACGCGATCCAGGGTCACAGTCGGCTCGGTCTCCTGTCGCTTGCAGCTGACGACCCCGCCGCGGCGGAGCCACATCTGTCTCGGGCCTGGGAGTTGATGATCCGCCACGGCTATCGACATCCGGGCTTTGCCCTGGGTCGTGGCGACATTGGCGAGGTCTTCGCTCGCCTCGGGCGCGATGATGATGCCCGCGTCGTGGCCGCGGAGTTGGCCGATGGCCCGCTGGCGTCGAACTGGACGCGGGGTCTGGCAGCGCGAATTCTTGGATTGCTGGGCGACGTGACGCAGTTTGAGCGGTCCGCGCAACTCTTGTCGGAATCGCCATGGGAGGTCGGGCGCACCCATCTGTGCTGGGCACGATACGTCCGCGGGCGCGACCCAGTGTCCAGCCGCGAGCTTGCGCTTCGTGCGCACTCCTCGTTTCAGAGCA
>JAYVVY010000239.1:0-6296 GCA_043786575.1 Ilumatobacteraceae bacterium | reverse complement strand
CGGTACTCGACCGTCTCACCGGGGAGCGCGACCACTCGTTTGATCAAGTCGCGTTCGCCCGCGCCCTCGATGGTCTTGAGCACCACCACATCGCCACGGCGCGGGTCGTGCAGGCGATAGCTGAGCTTGTTGACCAGCACGCGATCCCCATCGTGCAGGGTGTTGATCATCGAGTAGCCCGAGACAGCGAACTGCTGCAGCACGAAGGCACGCACCAGCAGCGCTGCGCTGACGGCCACGCCGATGACGATCACCCATTCGGTGAAGGCGTTGCCACGCTTACGCTTCCGCGGAGCCGGGGCAGGTGCCGTGTCGTCGTCGTCAACCGTGTCGTCGTCGTCAACCGTCGCGTCGACCGGCGGAGCGTCATCGCTACCGCCACCACCGGCGACCGTCGCTGCGGCCTCCTCTAAGGGGTGGCCAGGGTCATCAGGCGAGAGATCGTTCATCAGGGCGTCGATCTGTGTGGATCGCCTCGGCTCGTCAGACATCGGCCACACGCTAGCGGTGAGGAGGTCGTGCGCAGCGGCACGCCATTGCAGCTGCGTGCGGTGTTACAGCGAGGCAATCAGCTTCTCGACACGCTCGTCTCGGCTCTTGAACGGGTCTTTGCACAGCACGGTCCGCTGCGCCTGATCATTGAGCTTGAGGTGGACCCAGTCGACGGTGTAATCGCGCTTTCGTTCCTTGGCTCGCTTGATGAATTCGCCGCGCAGCCGCGCACGGGTGGTCTGCGGTGGCACTTCGATGGCGGTCTCGATGTCGGAGTCCAGGCACATGCGCTCGATCATGCCGCGGTCCTGCAGCTTGTAAAAGGGGCTGCGTTCTCGTGAGATGTCGTGGTACTGCAGGTCGAGCAGCTGGACGCGTGCGTGGCCCAGCGGCAGGTCATGACGTGCCCGGAAGGCCTCGATCAGGTTGTGCTTGATCACCCAATCGACCTCACGGTCCAGCTTCAGCGGGTCATTCTCGATGGTGCTGATGCAGTGCTCCCACATATCGAGCGCCTTTTGCTCCATAGGCGGGAAGCCCTTCGTGTCTGCGTAACGCAGCGCGCGGTCGAGGTACTCGCGCTGGATGTCCAGCGCGCTGACCTCACGACCGTTGGCCAGGCGTACCTTGCGACGGCAGCTGATGTCGTGGCTGATGTCGCGAATCGCCCTGATCGGGTTTTCCAGCGTCATGTCACGCAACACCACCGTGGGGTCTTCCAGCATGCGCAGCATGCAAGCCGCCGAGCCGACCTTGACGAAGGTGGTGTATTCGCTCATGTTGCTGTCGCCGACGATGACGTGCAGCCGGCGGTACTTCTCGGCGTCGGAATGCGGCTCGTCGCGGGTGTTGATGATCGGCCGGCTGCGAGTGGTAGCGCTGCTGACACCTTCCCAGATGTGTTCGGCCCGCTGTGCCATCGAGAAGGTTGCCCCCCGTGCCGTCTGCAGCACCTTGCCGGCACCTGTGAAGATTTGGCGGCTGACGAAGAACGGAATCAGTACTTCCGCATAGTGCGCCATGTCGTCGGCACGGTTGGTGAGGTAGTTCTCGTGGCATCCGTAGCTGTTGCCGGCGGAATCGGTGTTGTTTTTGAACAGGTAGATGGTGCCGCGAATGCCCTCCTCGCGAAGGCGCTGCTCGGCGGATTGCAGCAGCCCGTCGAGAATGCGTTCGCCTGCCTTGTCGTGCACCACCAGGTCGTAGAGGCTGTCACACTCGGGTGTCGCGTACTCGGGGTGCGAGCCAACGTCGAGGTACAGGCGGGCGCCGTTTTGCAGGAACACGTTGCTGCTACGGCCCCAGCTGACGACCTTGCGGAACAGGTAACGGGCCACCTCGTCGGGGCTCAGCCGGCGCTGGCCGCGCAACGTGCACGTCACCCCGTACTCGTTCTCGAGCCCGAAGATTCGCCGCTCCATGCGCGCACCGTAGCGCACCCATCCGCGCATGTCCTGCCCAGCACGCTCGACCCGTGGCTGTTGCAGGACATCTGGGCGCGTTTTGTTGCGCACGTCGGCAACAAAACGCGACCAGAAGCCATGGGGGACTTCAGCGGGCGGGGGCGAAGCGGAGGGTCGTTCCGGGGGCGGCTTGAGCGGCGTGATGTACGTCAGCGGGGTCGATGACGGCAATGACTGGATAGCCGCCCGTCGTGGGGTGGTCGGCGAGCATGATGATCGGCTGACCATCGGGCGGCACCTGAATTGCCCCCTCGACAAGGCCTTCCGACGGCAGCTGTTGATCGTCATCGATGCGTCGCAACGCAGGGCCGCTGAGCCGAACGCCGACTCGACTGCTGCTGGTGACCTCGAACGGAGCGGTGAGCAGCGAGCCCCATGCCTCGGGCTCGAACCAATCCCGTCTCGGGCCTGGCCACACTCGCAACCGCGTCATCAGAACCGGTCGTGGCGCCGCCTGCGTCGCCGCTGAAGTTGCCGGATCATCACCGACGATCAACTCATCGGCGACCCGAGTGACACCACCGCGAATCGCAAGATAGAGGCGCGCCCCGTCGAGCAGTCGACCGACTCTGAGTTGAGCTCCTGCGGGCAGCACCACGGGGCTCCCCCAGCCCAATGCCGCTCCGCCGTCGACGGTGAGCTCGGCCACGGCGCCGGCGATCGCAACCATCGACGGCTCTCCGAGACGCAGTGCTAGCCCACCCGAGGTCTCAAGACCGGCTATCGCCTCGGGATTGCCGACCAGTCGGTTGGCGAGCGAGAGCGACGCAACGTCCGCTGCTCCCCCACGGCTGTGACCCAGCCAGGCCAACCCGAATCGGCCGCGATCGACGACGGAGCCGGCGATGCCCCATGACACGACGGTGATCATGTCGGTCGAAACCTGACGGCTGTGCCGGGCGACAAGAGCGCCGGCGGATCTCGTGTCTCATCCCACAGCGTTGCGCGGGTGTAGCCCAGCAGGTGCCAGCCGCCAGGGCTTTCGCGTGGGTACACACCGGCGAACTCGGCCGCGATGGCCACCGAGCCCGCGGGAACTCGGGTGCGCGGCGTGCTGCGTCGGGGCAGCTGCAGCAAGGGCGGAAGACCAACCATGTAGGCGAAGCCGGGCATGAAGCCGCTGAACGCAACGGTGTACTCGGCGTCGCTATGGAGGCCGATGACCTCGGACACTCGAAGGCCGCACGCCGCCGCCACGTCCTCGAGGTCGGGCCCGTCGTACACCACGTCCACCACGACGGGATGGCCAACAGCCGCAACCTGCGACGGGGGCTGTGGTGCCATTAACTGGCTCGGGTCGAGCGAGCCGTCGTGCATCACCAGTACGGTCCGGGCGGCCGGCACCACATCGATGACTCCCGCGAGGTCGGCACTGCGCCACGCCGTCGCCGCAGTCATCACTTCAGCCAACGTGTCGAACTCCGCCAGCATTGCCCGCGGCCCGTATGGCAGCAACCTCATCGGATGAAGGGATCTTTCCGTATGCCCGCCGTCGCCAGAGCGACTGCCACCGTTGCCAGGATCTCCGCGGCTCCCGGCGTGTCGGAGTGCACACAGATGGACTGCACACCGCGTTCGGCGAGCGCGAGCGCCTGCACCGCGGCCGCATCGGGGTTCGTGATCAGCGCTCCCGCTTGGGTGCGCGGCACCAATGTCCCTACGTCGGTGTAGGCCCGGTCAGCAAAGCCCTCCTCCACGAACCGCAGGCCCAGCCGGCCGCACTCGGTGCCGATTGCCGAACCGGGCAGTCCGAGCACCGCCAACGAAGGGTCGTACGAGTGCACCGCTGCAGCTACGGCGGCTGCCTGGCCTTCGTGGTTGACGAGTGCGTTGTAGAGCGCGCCGTGGGGCTTCACGTAGCGCACACGGTCCCCGGCGAGACGAGCAAAGCCATCGAGCGCGCCGATCTGGTAGAGCACGGCCGCAGTCAAGTCGGCGGGCTGCATCTCCATGAACCGACGACCAAAGCCGGCCAGGTCCGGGTAACTGACCTGGGCACCGATGGTGCAGCCGTGCTGGCGGGCCAACAGGCAGGTGCGCTGCATGATCAGCGGGTCGCCCGCGTGAAACCCACACGCCACATTCACTGAGGTGAGCAGCGGCATCAGCGCCTCGTCCGGCCCACCAGCCCACACCCCGAAACCCTCCCCCACATCACTGTTGAGGTCGATGGAGCGCAGGCCGGTCACGCTCAGCCGGCCAATGCGGCAGTGACTGTTTCGTCGTCCAATCGCCGGAAGCATCGGCGGCCGTTGCTGCGCGAAAGAATGGCCACTTCAAGGTCGGTGGCGGCGAGGGTGCGCTCGGTACCCGACAGCGCCTTGGTTGCCTCCTGCACAGCAGCGTTCAGGCTCTGGCCCTCCGCAAATGACGCCTTCATACGGTCACCAATGGCCTCGGCGTCGCCGCCCAAGACGGTGTAGCGCCGTTCGTCGACGACGGTGCCGTCGTACTGGATGTGGAACAACTGGTCGCCGCTGGCAACGTGGCCAACCTCGGCCACCAGGATCTCGACCTCCATCGGCTTCATCTCGTTGGTGAAAATGCCGCCGAGGATCTGTGCGTAGTTGTTGGCCAGGCTGCGCGCGTCGACGTCGTCGCGGCTGTACTGGAAGCCCTTCAGGTCGGCGGCGCGCACGCCGGCTACCCGGAGCTGGTCGAATTCGTTGTACTTGCCCGCGCCGGCAAACGCAATGCGGTCGTAGATCTCGCTGATCTTTCGCAACGTGTTGCTGGGGTTCTCCGCAACCAGGGCTACGCCGTCGTCGTAGAGCACCGCCACCAGGGCGCGACCGCGTGCGATGCCCTTGCGCGCATAGTCGGCGCGGTCTTTCATCACCTGTTCGGGCGACACGTAGAACGGCTGGCTCATCGGCCGCGCACCTCCGCAGCGATCGACTCGAAGACGGCAATCAGCTCGGCATCGGGCACCCGCGTCCAGCCGGCGGCGGTGATGGTGGCAACGACCGGGTAGATGCCGCGAAGCGCATCGGGCCCACCAGTTGCACTGTCGGCATCGGCGGCCTCCCAGAGACCACGGCATGCCAACGCAATGGCGGCGCTGCGGTCAAGAGTGTCGTGCCAACCGATCTTGATGACGGTGCCGGCGTGCAACATGCCCGAGCCGGTGGCGATGTAGTCGCGTTCTTCGTAACGGCCGCCGGTGACGTCGTACGTGAAGAGCCGGCCGTCGGCGCGGCGCAGGTCGTAGCCCGCAAAGATCGGTACCACGACCATCCCTTGCATTGCGGCGGGCAGGTTGCCGCGCACCATCATGCTGAGCTGGTTGGCCTTGCCCTCCAGGCTGAGCGAGACGCCCTCGACCTTTTCATAGTGCTCCAACTGCAGCTGGAACAGCTTGACCATCTCCATGGCGGGGCCGGCGGCGCCGGCGATGGCGACGCCACTGTAAAGGTCGGCCTGGACGACCTTCTCCATGCCACGGTGGCTGATGAGGTTGCCGCTGGTCGCGCGACGGTCTCCGGCCATGATCACGCCGTCAGCGAAACGCAAGGCGACGCACGTGGTTGCGTGCGGCACCGAAAGGTCGCCGTAGGCAGCGCCCGCTGAATCGGCGGCGAGACCCATTCGCTTCAGTAACTCGGGAAAGCTGGAGCCCGGATCCGTCCCTGGCGTGAACATCGGCATCGACATCGAGCTACTGGCCGCCCTTTTGAACGTAGGACTTCACGAAGTCCTCCGCGTTGGTCTCCAAGACGTCATCGATCTCATCGAGCAGGTCGTCGAGCTCGGCCTTCAACTTGTCGCTGCCACCCACTACTGCAGGGGCGGCTTCGACCGTCTCTTCGGTGCGGCTCGGTGTTGGTTTCTGCTTCTGCGTGCGCTCAGCCATGTGTTCTCCTGTGTGGACGAAGCCCACGTATGGACCGTTCAGGAACCCAGCCGGGCCAGCAGCTCGGCTGGGGTATCGCTTTCGTCGATCAACCTAGCGACGGATTCAGCTGTGCCGCGCAATGGTTCCATCATTGGGACCCTGCGCAGCGGCTCGCGCCCGATGTCGAAGACCATGCTGTCCCAGTTGGCGGCGACGATCTTGTCGGGCCATTTCGCCAGGCAGCGCCCCCGGAAGTAGGCCCTAGTGGTCAGTGGCGGATTGGTCATCGCGTCAAGCACTTCGGCATCTGTGGTCAACACATCGAGGCCCACCCGACGAGCCAGACATTTGTCGCGGCGAAGGTCGTGGTACTGCAGGTCGAGCGCTTTCAGCCTGGCGTCACCAGGTTGAGCGTCATGGCGTGCGGCGTACGCGTGCACGATCCGACGCTTCGCGACCCAATCGACCTGATGTGCGACCGACTCGGGGTTGCTCTCCAGCCCGGT
>JAYVVY010000238.1:0-2053 GCA_043786575.1 Ilumatobacteraceae bacterium | reverse complement strand
CCTTTACGCCCTCGCCCTTCCATTCACCGGTTGCCAGCATCTCCAGTGCCACGACAGGGTGGACGGCGGTTTGCCAGACGACGGCCTGGTGGCCGTACTCGCGCATCGTCCACTCGTTGTCGACGACTTGGTAGAGGTAGCTGCTGCGCGGCGTGCCGTCGATGCCGAGACCGGTGACCACCGAGCCCGCGCAGGTGCGCCCGCGCATGCGGTCACCCAACTCGGCGGGGTTGGGCAGTGTGGCGGCGACCAGGTCGCGAGGTGAAACATCCATACCGCGTACCGACACCGGCCGGGTGCTGTCCAGGCCCAGCTTGTGCAACGTGCGCAGGACATCGATGAACTCGTCGCCGAGGCCATACTTGAACGTGACGCGGCCGACATCGAGCCAGCGCGGCATCAGGATGACTTCCTCGTGTTCCACGTTGACGCAGCCGAGGGCACCAATGCCGTCGGGGAAGACGAACGTCTCGGGCTCGCTGAACGGCGCGGTTGTGAACCAGCCGCGGTTGCGTTCGTAGATGATTGGCGGGTTGAGGCATTCCTCGATGGTTGTCCAGATGCTGAACGTCGGCGCGAAGTCGAAGCCTTCGATGACGAGGTCGGCGCCATCGCGAACGCCGATTTCGTCGATGCGACTGAAGAGATGGTCCGACGCATAGCGGGCGACCACGTCGCTGAACCCGGGTTCGACGCCCATTGCTACCAGCGCAAGGAGGCCGCGTTCTTCCCACTGATCCGCCACCGCGAATTGGGCGTCGCCCAGCTTCACACCGCAGGTGTTGTACGGGTCGGTGGGGTGTGGGGTGGACATGTGCATGGCCATGTCCAGGTAGTGGCATCCAGCCGCGAACGCAGCATCGAAGATGGGAGGGTTGAATCGAGGGTCGCAGGCGTTGACGATGACATCGGCCTGCGTTGATGTCGCCAGCTCGACCAGATCTAGCCGATCCGAGGCATCGACGCGAGTACCCACGACGTGTGGCGAGCCGACACGTGACGCTGCCCGCTGGGCTCGCACCAGGTCGACATCGGCAACGACGATGTGCTCGAACACCTCCCGCCGCGCTGCAATTGACACGATTGAGGAACCAACGCCACCAGCGCCCACGACGAGTAATCGCATGTCGGCGACCATAGCCCGCGCTCTGCGCAGTGGACGCGCGTGCCGGTTCGTTAGTAGGAGAACGCGCGGCGTTCGGCGCCGATGGCGGCCAGCGACGCAATGCGGGCGGCCAGGTAGGGGCTGAAGTGGCCGCGATACCGAATCTGTAGCTCGGGCAGCATCCAGTCGTAGCCGGTGATCTTGCCGCGGCAGCTCACGGCGCCGCAGGCGCACTCGAACTCGTCGTAGTCGCACCCGTCGCTGGTGGCGTAGTCGTAGCTGAGCACGTCGCCCGCCACGATGTCGTGCAGAGCAACCAGAATGGTGCTGCCGCTCAGCCCGCAATTGGGATCGCACGAGTGGTTGATGAAGTCGGCCGGCTCGGGCTCGACAGGGCCGGCGAGGAACAGTGTCTCCTCAATCTGGATGCTGCGCACCTGCTGGCCCACTGGCAACAGATCGAACGCATCACGAGTGAGGCAACGACCACCGAAGGCGGCGATGACCTCGCCGGCGTCGATGGGCGCCACGGCAATCGAGCCGCGTCCGGCCGCACCGACTGCGACGGGGCGCGCCTTTGGGGTCAGGTAACTCACGCTCATGGTGTACCAGCCTGTCGTGACCGGCGTGGTTCGTCTACTCGCTGATCAATCAGGCTGGTTGGTTCGTGCATCAGTCAGGCTGTCGGACCAGTCAGCGCGTGGCTCGGCGGGTCGGCGGCCGCAGCGGTACGGTGGCGCGCATGAGCGGTGCAAGCCTTCGACAACGACTCGACCGTACACGACTCTCGACCTCCGGGGAAGGGGCGGTGCTGATGCCTGGGGCGTGGGACGCACTGACCGCACGTCTTGGCGCGCGGGCGGGTTTCGACACGGTGTTCCTCAGTGGCTACTGCGTCAGCGGCACTCTGCTGGGCCTTCCGGACTTTGGGTATCTGACCCAGACCGA
>JAYVVY010000237.1:0-5996 GCA_043786575.1 Ilumatobacteraceae bacterium | reverse complement strand
TCGGTAGTCCTTCAGGAACTTGCCCCACACGTGGGTGCCAGTGTTGATGCCGTCGATGATCGGGTCGACGATTCGCGCCGCGCCGTCAACGATGTCGAGTGGTGGGTGAAAGTGGTGCTGCGCAGTCTTGCGTTCGGCGATGTGCACCGGGTCTTCATCGCTCACCCAGCCGGTGTCAACGCTGTTCATGTGGATGCCGTCGGCGTGGTAGTCGGCAGCCGAGGTACGGGTCATCATGTTCAGCGCGGCCTTCGCCATGTTCGTGTGCGGGTGACGAGTGGTTTTGAAGCGACGATAAAACTGCCCTTCCACCGCCGAGACGTTGACGATGTGCTTGTCACGCGCCGGCGTGCGCAACATCAGCGGTTTGAGCCGGGCATTCAGGACGAACGGCGCAACAGCGTTGACGAGCTGTGTTTCCAGCAGCTCTACCGACGACACCTCGGCAAGGGTGAGCCGCCACGAGTTGCGATCGCGTAGGTCCACCTGCTGCATGTCTTGGTCGAGCCGGCCCTGTGGGAACAGGTCGCCGCGCCCGCCGAGGTCTTCGGGTAGCAACTCGGCTTGCGAGAGTTGCGCGGAATGAACGACACCCGCCGGCAGCGCTGGCGAGGCAGCTACTTCATCGGATCGGCCAGACGACAGCATGTCGTACCCACGCAGGCCTTCGTACGCGCCAAGCATGCGCGCCGCTGGCGACAGTGTCGACAGGGCCGCGGACTCTGTGTCCATCATGTGTCGGTAAAACTCCGGCGGCCGGCGCACGGTCTGGCATGCGTTGTTGACGATGAAGTCCAGCCGCTCCCGGGTGTCCAACAGGTGCTGGCAGAACGCCTCGACGCTGGGTGTGTGGCGCAGGTCGAGACCGAAGATCTCCAGGCGATGCCCCCAGTCCGCGAAGTCCGCCTCCAACGCGTAGCGCTGTGCCGAGTCGCGGGGAAAGCGAGTGGTCACGATCAGGTGCGCACCCGCTCGCAACAGCTTGATGCCTGCCTGGTAACCGATCTTGACTCGCCCACCGGTGAGCAGCGCAACGCGACCGCTGAGGTCGGCAGTCTCGCTGCGCTTGGCATAGTTGAAGGCAGCGCACTCAGGGCACATCTGGTCGTAGAACGGGTGAATCTGCGAGTACTTCTGCTTGCAGATGTAGCAGTGCTGCGGCTGCGCCGACTCACGATCCTCAGTGGCGAAGTCATCAATCTCGTCGGGTCCGTCCAAGGCTGGCGCGAACACGTTGGGAGTGGTGAACACCGGCTTCGCCCGCAACGATCGAATACCCGTCTCGCTGAGCGCTCCTTGGTCACGCTGTGCCTTCTGCTGCTTGACCTCGCGCCGCTCGGCCTTGATCTGACGACGTCGCGCCTCGACGTCGGGCTCGTACACGTCGCCGGCAGCGCTCAGGAGCCGCGTACGCTGCTCCAACGGCAGCGCCTGCAAGAGCGAACGGTCAGCGATGACCGTCTCCAGCAGCTCAGCAGCAGCGGCCACACGGGCAGCAAAATCGTCAGACACGGCCGATGACTGTAACGGTCTTCGCCAAGTGCAGTGTTCTGGGTCAGTGCGACCAATCGACGTGATTCAGAGAATCGGGAATGTACTTGCAGTACGTGCCGGTCTGCACCGCTCGCTTGAGGTGGTCGGCCAGCGCAGGGTGCTGTCGACGGAGCTGTTCGAGTGAGTACCGGATCGATCGGCTGACGGCTGTTCGCGCCCGTTCGGCGTCGCTGCCCACGGACCGTAGGCGGCCGCCGAGCCCGACGGCATTCGAGAGTTCGGCGAGAAGGAACCAACGTTCGTCCTCTGCGAGCGCGCGACGCACCGGATCGTTCGCCCTCGTGGCATCGTCGATGTCGTCGTCGATCTCCGCCAAACGGCGTCGGTACGCGGACTTCGCCGCCGCATCCAGCAACGGGATCCCACTCCCGGCCAACCCGTCAAGTTCGACGGGCCCGACCGCAGCCGAGTTCGTCGGCAGCGTTCCCTGCTCGACGGCAACGAGGTCGAGCACGTGGAACTCGCGGCCGGGATCGGACAACAACCGCTCGATGTACCGGAAGCCCTTGAGGTCGCGGACAGCACCGCTGGTCGATCCGAACGCGACATGACGCAACTCGCCATCGCATCGGAACGTGGCCTCGTGTCGAGGTGTGGTTGTTGCATGCGACGCAACGCTCCTCGACCCGACTATTCGTTCGTCAGTCTGGTCCGCCAGCAGAGTTGCACCGTACGAACGAAACGCAGTCGCCGCCGCCGAAAGTTCGATTCGAGCCCGGTCATGGTTTCCTGCACGCTCGTACACGTCTGCGAGAACGAGCCGCGCCATTGCCGTTTCGTACGGTGCCCCAATCTCGGCCCACGTGACGATCGCAATGGTGCAGCCTGTCACCGCCGGCTTCGTGTCACCACGAAGCGCACTTTCACGAGCCTCGCCAAGCGCGGCGTACGCCTCAAGCGCTCGACTCGGGAACTGATCAGCGATCTGACGGAGCGATCGCGCCGACACAGCGACCGTGGACAAATCCGATGCAGCAAACGCGATCTCCGACTGAGCGTCGAGCAACGGCACAAGTCGGAGGTCTCCAACCGGAGGTCGTTCTTTTGACGGCATTCCGATTGGGAACTCGATTGCGTCTGCTATCTCGACCTGTGCTGCGTTGACGTCCCCCTGTGAAAGGCGGACAAGCGCAAGGCCGGGATACGGCGACCAGGCATGCCGGTGAGCAGCAAGAAAGGCTTCCTCCGCTCCGGCGATGTCTCCCTTCCGCAGGCGGATGTTTCCGAGTTCAGCAAGTGGCCAGCCGAACTCGCGTCGCATCCACGGCCGCAGGTCGTCGCACGCGCCGAGCGCCTCTTCCTCGGCAGCACCGCAGGGCCCGGACAAACGAAGCAGCTCAGCCTTGTGAACGCGGCAGCGACCGTGGATACCGCCGAAGGCGGCGCCGTGACGCCAGTTGTCCATCAACGTGGTCCACTCACTTGCCCGGTCGTACATGGCGAGGCCCTGTGCGGCACAGACGAGCTCGCACATCATCATTCCCGTGGTCAGCGGATCGACCGCACCTGAGGCCAGCACGAGGGCAAGCTCCTCGAGTTGCGCGAGGCCCTCCGCCACATCGCCGCTGAGGATGCGCACACGCGCAAGGGCAGTGCGCCCGATGACGACAGCGGGCGGCACGTCCAGTCGACTGCCCAGTTGGACCGCACGAAGGCCCTGCTCCTGCGCGCCGGCAAGGTCACCGCTCATCAGGCGCTCGTACGTTCGCACCGCCGAGATCACGGCGGAGGGCGGCACCTCACCATGCCCTTCGAGTAACAGTTCGGCGCGGCGGATCCAGCCGCGAACTGGCGCCATCATCCCACTGTCGATGAGGAGGTACATCGCAGCCATTGCGGCTGCTTGCGCAGCGCCAACCGGCTCACTCTGTTGCACGAGAAGGTCGTGGAGGTTCTCCCACGCCATTACGGCGTTCTCCAACTCACCATTGCCGTATGAGGCCTGTGCTCTCAGTTCCAGCGCAGCCGCTGAGCTGGTGCTGTCGCCGAGTTGGTCGAGCAATGAGAGAGCGCGCGCCCACGCGGCATCCGCCATTGCATCGTGGATCTCGTCGTAAAGCTCTTGTTCGAAGCCAGTGGAGCCCATTGTCCCATTGTGACACTGGTTGTCACGCAAACAGCATGTCGAGCCATGGCATCTCGCCGGCTCGGAAACTTGGAGGCAAGTCAGATGGAGCCCATCGAACAGTTGTCGATCATCGTGCCCGCCGTGTGCGCCGTAGTGGACCGAATCCCGTACTCGAAACTGACGGATCCCACCCCGTGCGACAAGTTTTCGGTGCATGACGTGATCGATCACATGATCGTGCTTGGGGGGACGTTCTCCCACCTTTTCCGTGGTCAGGAGCCCCCCACAATTCAGCCCCCGACCGTCTATGGCTGGGTGCCGGCATCGGAACTTCGCTCCACCCTGAATGACTTGCTCGAGGCGGTTCGTTCACCGGGGGCGTTGGAGCGTGTTCTCCCGACACCGATGGGACCAATGTCGGGCGCCACGTTTGCACGCTTCGTGGCGTTCGACGGTCTCGTTCATGGCTGGGACCTGGCCACCGCCACCGGCTTGAACCTCGATGTACCCGACGCGGTCGTGGACGAGGTGTCCGCCTTCGCCAACCAAGCGCTCGCACCGGAGATGCGCGATGGCGACACCTTCAAGGACGAGGTCGCCGTTGACGACGGAGCCCCTGCCCTGCAGCGACTCGCAGCATTCAGCGGCCGCGCCGCCTGATTTGACCACCGAATATCACCCACAAGGAAGAGGAACCACTTCAATGCGTATCCAGAAAATCGACATCCCAGTTCGCATCAACGCCCCCGGTGCCATCGCACGACAGCTTCCGGACTTCGGCACAGCGTCGGGCACACTCGGCGCGGAGTACTTCTCGCTCGGAGCAGGCGCCGATCTTGCTCCGTTGCTCGTCGGCTTACACGACAACCTTTGTCAGGCGGCCCACTGGGGTTACGTCATCTCCGGCGCCGTGGTCGTGACCTATGCCGACGGCGGCGCCGAGCGCTGCGCAACCGGTGACGTGTTCCACTGGCCGTCGGGTCACACGGTGCGGGTCGAGGAGGACGCCGAGCTGGTGCTCTTCAGCCCACAAGACGACCATGGACCAGTTTTGGACCACCTCAAGGCCGCAATGGGCCTCGCCGACTAACAAGCCGGAGACCTGGCGGCCGCCGAGCCGAGCCAGGAGTGGGCGTGCAGGGAATCGAACCCAGGACCTCCACGATGTCAACGTGGCGCTCTAACCAACTGAGCTACACGCCCGTGTAGCGACCGTTGAATCTAGCAGTCAGTGCAGGCGCAACGACACCTCATTGGCGAGAAGACGACCGGTTCGCGTCAGCCGCACACGATCACCGTCGGTTTCGACCAATCCTTCGAGTCCATCCACATCCAGAGCAGTTGCGGGCACTCCATCGCGCATCCGAATCGCCAACTGCAGACCCTCGACGTGGCGGGTTGCCTCGTCGAGGGTCTCGCCCGCGGCCTCGGTGGGCTCGTTGCCCTCGACCGCAGCGATGTACCGCTCGGGCGTGCGCACGTTCCACCAGCGGCGACCGTCACGATGACTGTGGGCAGCGCTGCCAAAGCCGATGTAGTTCCCCTGCTGCCAATAGAGCATGTTGTGACGGCACTCGTGCCCGGGCTTCGCCCAATTGCTGACCTCGTAGTTGGCAAGGCCAGCGGCTGTGAGCAGCTCGTCGGCGAGTTCGTACTTGTCGGCGAGGTCATCGTCGTCGGGATGTCGCTCGGGCTCCAGCGCCAACGGCGTGCCCGCCTCCACCGTCAGTGCGTACGCTGAGATGTGCAGCGGCTCAAGCGCAATCGCACCCTCCAGCGTTGCCCGCCACTGATCGAGCGTTTCGCCTGCGCCGCCATAGATGAGGTCGAGGTTGAACGTGGGAATGCCCGCCTCGCGCACAGCGGCAACGGCGAGATGCACATTGCCCGGATTGTGCGTGCGCCCCAGCGCGGCGAGCACCGACGGCACCATCGACTGCACCCCGATGCTGACCCTGTTGACGCCCGCAGCGCGAAAGATTCGGTACATCTCCACCGTCACGTCGTCAGGGTTGCACTCGACGGTGACCTCTGCGCCCGGTGCTGTAGGGAGCACACGCAGCACTTCGCCCAATGCAGTCGGGTCGACGAGCGTCGGTGTGCCACCCCCCACGAAAACGCTGCTGACCGGCTCCAGTCCGCAGCGCACGATGTCGTTGGCCAGAGCGGCGAGGTACTGATCCTGCAGGTGCCCACGATCCGTCCAGGTCGCAAACGCGCAATAGTCGCAACGCTTGGCACAAAACGGAATATGGAGATACACCCCGAAGTGCGGGACGGCGAATGGCTGGCTCACGACCAGCGCATCGTACCGGGAGAGCTACGGACGAAAGAGGAGGTCGAGCGCGTCGAGGCGCTGACCGACCTGATCAAC
>JAYVVY010000236.1:0-4361 GCA_043786575.1 Ilumatobacteraceae bacterium | reverse complement strand
GGCCGCGCGGAACTGCCGTGATGCGCTACCCGGCCTGAGTTCCCGTTGAGCGCATAACAACGGCCGCGGAACCGACGGTCCACTCGTCAATGAGCTGTCGCCGTAAAAGCAACAAGACCCAAGGGTCCCGCGTGGGACCCCGGGTCAAGCCGGTTTGTGTGTGGCGGACTAGCGAGCGCCAGCGAGCAACCGCACAGAGGGAGCGGCGGAAGCGAAGCGGACGCTAGTCCCGACCACTAGTAACGGTAGTGGTCGGACTTGAACGGGCCGCCGGGCTCGACGCCCAGGTACTCGGCCTGCTCGTCGGTCAGCTTGGTCAGCTTGACGCCCAGGGCATCGAGGTGCAGCGCGGCAACCTTCTCGTCGAGGCGCTTGGGCAGCACGTAGACGCCGAGCGGGTAGTTCTCGGGGTGGTTGAACAGCTCCATCTGCGCGATCACCTGGTTGCTGAACGAGCAGCTCATCACGAAGCTGGGGTGGCCAGTGGCGCAACCCAGGTTCACGAGGCGGCCCTCGGCCAGCACGATGATGCTGTGGCCGTCGTCGAACGTCCACAGGTCGGTGCCAGGCTTCAGCTCGTCGCGGGTGGCGCCGCTGCGGGCCAGGCCGGACATGTCGATTTCGCTGTCGAAGTGGCCGATGTTGCACACGATTGCGTTGTGCTTCATCTGGTGCATGTGCTCGACGGTGATGATGTGGTCGTTGCCGGTGGCGGACACGAAGATGTCGGCGATACCGACGATGTCTTCCATGACCGTGACCTGGTAGCCCTCCATCGCAGCCTGCAGCGCGTTGATGGGGTCGACCTCTGTGACGATGACTCGTGCGCCCTGGCCGGTGAGTGCTTGCGCGCAACCCTTGCCCACGTCGCCGTAGCCCAAGACGACGGCGACCTTGCCGGCGATCATCACGTCGGTGGCGCGACAGATGGCGTCGATCAGCGAGTGGCGACAGCCGTACAGGTTGTCGAACTTGCTCTTCGTCACCGAGTCGTTCACGTTGATGGCGGGGAACAGCAATTCGCCGCGCTCGTGCATTTTGTACAGGCGCATGACGCCGGTGGTGGTTTCTTCAGTGACGCCCTTGATTTCGGCGGCCATGCGAGTCCACTTGGTCGGATCGGTCTTCAGGCTGCGCTGCAGCAGCCCGAGCACGATGGCGAATTCAGCGTTCGAGGCGGTGGTGGGGTCCGGGACCTCTCCGCTCTTCTCGAACTCGACACCCTTGTGCAGCAGCAAGGTGGCGTCGCCACCGTCGTCGAGAATCATGTTGGCAGCGGTGGACTCGCCGGCGGCAGTATCAGGCCACGCCATCATCTGGTCGGTGCACCACCAATACTCCTCCAACGTCTCGCCCTTCCACGCAAAGACGGGCACACCCTGCGGGTCCTCGGGCGTGCCGTGCGGGCCAACGACGACGGCTGCGGCCGCATGGTCTTGGGTGGAGAAGATGTTGCAACTGGCCCAGCGCACTTCGGCGCCCAGCTCCACCAGCGTCTCGATCAGCACAGCGGTCTGAATGGTCATGTGCAGGCTGCCCGAGATGCGAGCGCCCTTCAGCGGCTTCAGCGGCCCGAACTCCTTGCGCAGCGCGCGCAGGCCAGGCATTTCGTGCTCTGCAAGGTGAATCTCCTTGCGACCGAACGGGGCAAGCGAGAGATCGGCGACGCGGAAATCGCGACGCTCAGCGAGTGATGACATGGTGGTTACTCCCAGGAAGGAGCGGCAGAGGTGCCGCAACGTGGTTGCAACCGGGCCGGTGCCAACTGGCAGTCTCGAATCAGCCCGAAGCGCTCAACAGCTTAGGCGACGCGAGCCACAACCCCTCGGATGCCGGCGATCACGGCGCCTCAGTCCGCCAGGACAACGGCACTGACATCAAGGAAGTAGTGCGCGTAACCAGAGGAGTTGTAGACCCGAACTGTCTGGTTGGCGCCGTACTTGATCAGTGCCATGTTCGGTACCGGCGTCAACTCGTAGTTGTTGAGGTTGGAGATCACGGGAAGTGCGGGCGCGTCGGCCGGGTAGACCGTCAAGTAACCGGGTTCAACGCTCACCGTCGGATACTGCCGACCCAACGATGCGTTGGTGAGGTTGCCGAGCAGCGCGAACTGGTTGCCAACGGAAACTCCGGAGATGTTCACACTGCTGGCAAAGGCGGCGAAGCTCCAGTCTTCGGCTTGCGCCGGCCCGAGCGGTACGCCACCGAACGCCGGCTGACGAGTATCAAATGCGCGGTACGGCGCGGTGAGGGGGATGACCCGGCCCGCACGCGTGGCCTCGGCAGCACCCGTCTGCAGGTAGCCCATCACATCAACCAGCAGGTTGGTGTTGCCAGCCGAGTTGTAGAGATGAATGGCGCCGTCGGGGCCAACAGGAACCATCACAAGGTTGGCCTGCACACGCCCGGCGGGCACATTGAGATTGGACGTGGTGGGAACGCCAACTGGCTCAGTGGGCACGACTGACACGAACGTGCTTGCGGTCGGCAGCACGGCGGTGACATTGACCAGTGCGCCCACGATCGAGGGATCGTTCGGCACCGAAGTGCCCGCGGCGCTCGCACCACGGAACTGCAGCGTCTGTTGCACGCCCGGACCAAGCGGCCCCGTGCTGCGAGTGTCGAGAATTCGGGCGGGATTGACCACGACGAGCCGGGCACCGCGCTCGTCGGTGAGGTCACCGGGGGTGTTGGCCGTGTAGGTGCTCGAGGAGAACCAACCCAACACGTCGACCAACACATTGGCGGAGGCGTTGGACGAACCATAGATCTTCACGGTCAGCTTGCCGTCGGTGCCACCACGCACGATGGCCAAGTTGGGGATGGTCTGGCCAGCGCCAAAGTTCAGCAGCGACGAGGTGCCACCGGTGCCCGCCGGGAACGCGGTGAGGAAGCCGTCGCTACCCGGGTTTGCGATGGTGATACTGATGGCAACCGCCAGCACGTCGGATGACGACGACGGCACGCCACCCTTTCCGAGGAGCTGGACATCGAACGATGGCTGTGCAGGCCCGATGGGCTTGGCCCCGAGGGGGTCGACATCGTTGATTGACGAGGTCGGGCGCGAGTCGAAAATGCGCTGCGGGGTGAGTGCGTGGTACTCGCCGCCGGCGCACAGGCACTCGCCAATTGCAGACACCGGTGCGACCGTGAGCGTCGCAGCGACAACCGCGCCAGCGACGACAGAGACGGCGACAATCGCGCAGGACGACACCAGGGCCACTGCTCGACGAAACGGGTTAGAACGCTGCATGCCAACACCAATCTTCTCGACGCACACCGACATCACACATCGGCGAGTGACTGACCTTTACGCCCTGGAACACGCTACCAGCGACGCTCCGAGCGTGCCGGTCAGGCCACAAACGTTGGGGCCAGGTCGCCGCTCGCGATGCGGGCATCAAGCGCCTCCGCCTCAGCGTCGGCCACAGCCTCAGCCTCGTCGGGCAGCATCACCGGGATTCCCTCACGCACCACATAGCGACGGCGCAGACGCGGGTTGTACAGACCACCTTCGTCACCGAGGTAATACAACGGGCCCTTATCGACGGGACAGGCCAGGACGGCCACAAGGCGAGGATCGAGTGCCATGACAGCGACCTTTCTACAGACTGGTGATGAGCGCGAGGAGCTCGGCGACGTGCTGGTCGCACGAGTCGCGATCGGGGGCTTCCAAATTCAACCGCAACAGCGGCTCGGTGTTCGACGGGCGAAGGTTGAACCACCACGGGCCGCAATCCACTGTGAGGCCGTCAAGGTCGTCCTGCTCAAACCCCTCGAACTGGGCGGACACCTTCTCGATGACCGCGGCAGTGTCGCCGACTTGGGTATTGATCTCGCCACTGGACGAATAGCGCTCGAACGGCTTGCGGATCACTGACAGATCCGTGTGCGCACGGCTGACTTCGTTGAGCACCAGCATGCTGGCGATCAGGCCGCTGTCGGCGCGGAAGTTCTTGAGGAAGTAGTAGTGCGCCGAGTGCTCACCGCCAAAGACAGCTTCGGTCTCGGCCATGCGCTGCTTGATGAAACTATGGCCCACCTTGGTGCGCACCGGCACACCGCCATGTTCGCGAATCACTTCCGGCACGGCCCGCGAACAAATCAGGTTGTACAAGATGGTGGCGCCCGGATTGCTGCGCAGCACGGCAGCAGCCAGCAGAGCAGTCGTGGTGCTGCCACTGAGCCCTCGGCCTGCCTCGTCAACGACGAACACTCGATCGGCGTCGCCATCGAACGCAAGGCCAATGTCGAAACCGCCCGCAACCACCCGCGCCTGCAGATCGCGCTGGTTGGCGGGCTGCAACGGGTCGGCCGGGTGATTCGGGAACGTGCCGTCCAGTTCGCCATACATCACCTCG
>JAYVVY010000235.1:0-14275 GCA_043786575.1 Ilumatobacteraceae bacterium | reverse complement strand
GCTGCGCCGCGCGCGTTCGTCGCTCGCGGTTCAGCGAGGCGGTGAACTGGACGCTCCATCGAGTCGGCCAGCAGCTGTGCCCAGAGGGGGCTTTGCGCTCCCCCGCCACCGAACCGGATGAGGGGAAACTGGCCGCCGACGAAGGACTCGACGTGCGGCAGCAGCCAGGCGAGGTTCAGCGCGACACCTTCGAGTGTGGCACGCAGTGCGTGACGACGGTCGTGCTGCAGCGACATGCCGACGTACGCAGCGCGCACGTCGTCGTTCGGCTTCGGCGCCACTGAACCCAGTAGCCAAGGGAGGAATTGCAGCCCGTCCGTTGTCACCTCATGTGCATCCGCAAGTGCGGCCGCAACGTCGTCGTAGCCGAACAGTCGCTGCGCCCACTCCAGCGCGCGGCCACCGAGGCCGTTCTCGGCCATCACGTAATACATCCCGGACAGCGGGCTGGGGACGGCCATCACCGCGGCGCGGATGTTGCTGCGATGCTCCGCAACGTGGCTGACCAACACCGAGGTGGTGCCGATGATCACCGAGCCATCTGATGGGCCGAGCGCGCCGGTACCAACGGCGGACGTGATGGAGTCGATAGTGCCTGTGACCACCGGTGTGTCGGCGGCAATGCCCAGCTCCTGTGCGGCACGCCGGGTGACCCCGCCAACGATGCTGTTCATCGGGACCAGCGGCGCCAGTTTGGCGGGGTCCAGCTTCGAGGCCGCCAGCAACGTCTGGTCGTACTCGGTCGTGCCCCACACGCGGTTGTCGCACGCCAACTGCCCAAAGACGGTTGACTGAGTAGCCGTGACCAGGCCCGTCAGTCGGGCCGTGATGTAGTCCATCGGCTCGACCAACGCGAAGGCCGCCGCATACGCCTCTGAGTGGTACGTCGCCAGCACGTGCGCGTGGGCAACGTTGTCGTGTCCGCTCGACAGCGGGAACATCCCATGTCGTTCGATGAAGAGCGCAAACGTCTCATTGCTGAGCAGCGTCGCGTTGTGGGCAGCACCGCGATGGTCCATCCACAAGATGCACGGGCCCGTCGGCGTCCCGTCCGCTGTAACTGGAATGGTGCTCATGTACTGGCTCGTCACTGCCAGGGCCACGATCTGCGGTAGCCGAGCCGTTGCCGCGAACAATTCGCGGGTGGCCGCAACGATGGCCGACCACATCTCGTTCGGGTCCTGCTCGGCGCCACCGTCGGGTAAGAACTGCGTGCCGACCGCGGCACTGCGCCAGCCGATCGTCGTGCCATCAGCCGCCACGAGTGCCACTTTGGGTCCACCCGTGCCAAGGTCGATGGCCAGCACGCAATCAGTCACTTCCACACACTGCCAGATCGGCTCTGCTACACCTTTGCTATGAGCAAGGCGGCCATTGAGGCGTTGGTACGGCGTGTTCCCGGCTGGGAACACCACGAGATCGAGCTCACGACACTGCATGGCGGTATCACCAACACGAACTATGTGGCGGTCATCGATGGCGCGAAAGCAGTGGTGCGGGTGCCGGGCGAGCGCACCGAGCTACTGGGAATCGACCGTGCCAACGAGGCGGAGGCTGCGTTGCGCGCCGCGGAGCTGGGCATCGGCCCGGCGGTTTTGGGCAAACTCCCCGACATCGGCACGCTCATCACGGCCCTTGTCCCGGGTCGACACCTGGACCCCACGCCATTCACTGCTCGACTGCCCAAGGTCGTACATCTGCTGCGCACGTTCCACGACAGCGGCCCACTTCGTGGCGCCTTCCCCATCCATCGCGTCGTCGAGTGGCATGCCCGCGACGCATCGTCGTATGGCGTGGTGCCACCCGGTGCATACGGTCGGCTACACCAGCAGAGCCGACGCATTGAGTCTGCGTTCGCCGCCGCCCCACTGCCGACGGTGCCATGCCACAACGACCTGTTGCCCGGAAATGTGCTGTTCGAGGACGCCTCGTCCAACGACTCGGACGACCGTGTGTGGCTGCTCGACTTCGAGTACGCCGGCATGAACGACCGGTTCTTCGACCTCGGCAACCTGAGCGTGAACTGCGGCCTCGACACCGCCGGTGACGAGGAGTTGTTGCTGCTCTACTTCGGTGAGGTCACCGCTTCTCGCATGGCACGAATGCAACTCATGAAAGTGATGAGCGAGTTTCGCGAGGGCATGTGGGCGGTGGTGCAGCAAGCGATCAGCACGCTGGACACCGACTTCGTGACCTACGCACACGAACGGCTGAGCAACTGCGAACGGCTGGCCGCCCGGCCCCAGTTCGAGCAGTGGCTGCTCGACGCCGCCACTCCTGCGATGTGACCCGTCGCGTGTGTGCACTTCCGCTCGACAGGCGAACGAAAGTGCACACACGCGCATTGACTCCGGGTCAGATCGCCTTGCCGTGCTCCACGGCGTCGAGTTCGCGCTCGATAGCCAACAGCTCTTCCTTGGTGCCTTGCACCTTCGGGCCGGTAAACCACTTCTTGCCACTGAACTTCCAGTACAACATCACGAACAACGCTGCCGACAGAATCAACGGGCCGGTGAAGTTGAAGTTGTTCTGACGGAAGAACGATCCGTCGCCGTAGATGTCGTTCTTCTCGCCCCAGATGGGCCAGAAGGGCCAGAACAGCGGAGCCACGAACAGGATCGAGATGAATGCGATCCACACGATTGCTGTCCAGCCGACAATCTTGTGATACCCCTTGAGATTCCACGGGCCCGTTTTGAAGTCGGGGTTGGTCAGGCGCAGGTAGATGGGGATCGCATACGCGATATAGAGACCGATCACACAGATACCTGTCATCGCGAAGAACGCCGTCGAATAACGCCCGGCGCCGCTACCACGAACGTACAGCGAGGTCGAGCCCACAATCGCCGACAACGCCACACCCAGCCACACCGAGTTGGTTGGCGTACGCGTCTTCTTGTTGATTTTGTGCCAGTGCTTCGACCCCGGCAATGCCCCGTCACGGCTGAACGCGTAGATCATGCGGCTGTTCGCTGTCACCGAAGCAAGGCCGCAGAAGAACTGGCCGATGATCGCGATGAAAATGAGGAACTTGGCTGCGCCGGTGCCAAGGGCGCTGGAAATGAGCCGAGGTGCCGCGTTGACGAGGAACGGGTCGTTGGCGTCGCCGAACGCAATAGCCGTGTACAGCGCGTCGCCGTCAGGCCCCTTCTTGGGGAGTGCGGCAATCATCGACAGGTTGAGCACCAGGCCGGCGATTGCCGAGATGTAGATCGACCGAACAATGGCCTTCGGCGCCTCCGTGCGAGCACCGATGGTCTCTTCGCTGACGTGGGCCGAGGCATCGAAACCGGTGATGGTGTACTGAGCGAGCAGCAGGCCGAGTGCGAAGAGATAGATGGTGACGAACATGCCGCCGGTCCAGCCGGTGAGGCCTGGCGGCGGCGCATCAAAGGCACCGGCAATACCGCGCGTGTTGCTCGGTGAAATGAACAGCACACCCGCGATGATCACCACGCCCACGACGTGCCACCAGACGCTGATGGAGCCCATGACCTTCACCAGGTTGATACTGAATGTGTTGAGCAGTCCGTGCACCACCAGCAGGATGAGGAAGATCACGAACACCGAGCCGACTGTCAGGCGGAAACTGTCGTCGAACATTCGGATGAAGTAGGCGGTGAAGACCGCCAGCGCATAGTCAACCGAGGCGATGACGCCAATCTGACCGATCAGGTTGAAGTAGCCGGTGAACCAGGCCCACCGCGCTCCATTCTTCTTGGCCAGCTTCGCGGACCAGTAGTACAAGCCACCGGCCGTTGGGTAGGCCGAGCAGATCTCCCCCATCGCCATTCCGACCAGCAATGCAAAGAACCCCACGATGATCCAGCCAAGCGTGATCACTCGTGGGCCGCTGGTGACCATGCCGAGCCAGAAGCTCGTCATGCCGCCAGCAAGGATCGAGATGATCGAGAAGCTGATTGCGAAGTTGCTGAACGTCGACATGCCGCGATGCAGTTCTTGGGCATAGCCCATTTCGTGCAAATGATCGCGGTCTGCGTCCACGGTGTCTGCCATGGAAACCCTCCTGGTTGTAGGACTAATGAGGCTCGTCGAGCCGCCAATGCCCCCACTCGCAGCCCACGAGCTAGTGCGTGTTTAGCACGTCGTGGAATTCGCTCGGAACGATGGTCTCGCAGAACCAATCGACGATGCGGTCGGCGTTCTCGCGGCTCTCGCTGACAGACGCCTGAGTCGTCGCCATCAGCTCCTCGGCACTGGACCCGATGCGCAGCAATTCATCGGCACCAAAGCCAGTCGTCCAACGACGCAACATGGCCTCGTTGGCCTCGGGGTGGAATTGAGTGCTGAACATGCGGCCCAGCCGCCAGGCCTGCGGGCCGACTGCGCTGCGGGCCAGTTCGGTAGCGTGGCCGGGCACCGTCACGACGTCGTAGTGCCATTGCATCCATGGGCCTTGCGCGATGGTGAGCGGGAGGTCGCTGACGACGTCCATCCAGCCGATCTCCGGTTCGCGGGCACGCTCGACGGTGCCGCCGAGCGCGTGCGCCAGCACTTGGTTACCGAAGCAGATTCCGAACACCGGCACGCCGCGGCGGGCGGCCTCGTGGACGACAGCGACCTCGGACGAGACGTTCTCCGCCACCTCGGGCCAGTACACGCTCCACTCGCTGCCCAGCATGACGACCAGTTCGTGCCCGTCGAGCGACGGCCAGTCGCCCGGATGCTCGCGATGGCACTCGTCGAAGGCGTAGCCGTGTGAGCGGAATCGCTCGCCCACGAAACCGGCATCAGCGTCGTTGGCATTGGCAATGAGCAAGGCACGCACGCGCGACACGGTACCGCGCCATTTGCGTCAGTCGGTGGAGATGAAGACGTTCTTCAGCTCGGTGTAGTGGTCGAGGGCGTGCATGCTGTGCTCACGGCCGATGCCGCTCTGCTTGAAGCCGCCGAACGGGGTGGCATACCGCACCGACGAATTCGAGTTCACGCTGAGCGCGCCGGCCTCTATCGCGCGAGCAACTCGTAGGGCACGTGCACCGTCGCGAGTCCACACCGAGCCTGACAGGCCATAGATGCTGTCGTTGCAGATACGAATCGCGTCGGCCTCGTCGTCGAATGGAATCACCACAGCAACCGGGCCGAAAATCTCCTCGTGACACACGACGGCGTCGTACGAGGGTGTCGCGATCATCACGGGATGCCAATAGCCAGGACCCACCGGTGCATCACCAGTGAAGACAGTCTCAAGCCCGTCGCTGTATTGGCGCACCGCCGCCAGGTGCCCGGCCGTCACCAGCGGGCCCATAGCGGTATCGGCAGCCATCGGATCGCCTACTTTCCACCCCTTCGCAGCGTCGATGAACAGCTCTAGGAAGCGGTCGAACACACTGCGTTGCACCAGCACGCGGCTGCGCGCACAACAGTCCTGCCCGGAGTTGTCGAACACCGCGCCGGGTGCCGACTGTGCGGCCTTCTCCAGGTCTGCGTCGGCGAACACGATGTTGGCGCTCTTGCCACCCAGCTCCAGCGTGACCCGTTTCATCTGGTCGGCGCAGCCAACCATCAGCCGTTTACCGACGTCGGTGGAACCGGTAAAGCCGATCTTACGGACATCTGGGTGCTCGACCATTCGCCAACCCACCGACGAGCCCGGCCCGACGACCACGTTGAGCACGCCCTCGGGGACGCCCGCCTCCAACGCCAGCTCGGCCAGGCGCATGGATGTGAGCGGCGTGATCTCCGCCGGCTTCAGGACTGCTGTGTTACCTGCGGCCAAGGCGGGACCAATTTTCCATGAGGCCATCAGCATCGGGAAGTTCCACGGCGTGATCAACCCGACGACGCCGAGCGGCTCGTGGAACGTGACGTCGACACCACCGGCAACCGGGATGCTGGAACCGGTGTGCTTCTCGATACCTCCTGCGAAGTAGTGGATGGTGTCGGCGACTGCGTTGGCGCACCATTTCGCACTGCTCAACGGCATTCCCATGTTGCGCGTTTCCAGCTCTGCCAACTCGTCCACGTGAGCGCCGATTGTGTCGGCGAAACGACGCATCAAACGGGTGCGGTCAACCGGTGACAGGGCCTTCCACACGGGCGATGCGGCCTTCGCGCGGGCGACGGCGGCATCGACATCCTCCACCGTGGCGTGGGGCATCTCGTGGATGACTTCTTCGGTGGCTGGATTGCGGAGCGTCAGCATTGAGGGCACGGCGATCGAGAGTAGCTGACGACCCCGCTGCGTCGGCCAGAATGAGGGGTGATGAGCCAGCCGCCGCCTCTGATCGCACTCTGCGCACGCGTGCTGACCTTCTCGGACGAGGGCAAGCGCGACGCCTACAGCAGCAGCCAGCCGTACTCGCGTGCCGTTGCTCGGGCCGGCGGGGTACCGGTGATGGTGCCGCCCATCCACGAGTTGGCGGCTAACGCGTTGACGGTGCTGCAGCATTTCGACGGTGTGTTGCTGCCCGGCGGCGGCGATGTCGACCCGCGCCGCTACGGCCAGGAAGCACAGGACGAAAACCTGTATGGCATCACCGAGATTCATGATGAGCTCGACATTGCCGTCTGCCTTGCCGCGATTGAACTCGACCTGCCGATGCTGGCCCTCTGTCGTGGCATGCAGGTCCTGAATGTGGCCCTCGGTGGCACGCTGCAGCAAGACATCGGGAATAGCGATCACTGGATGCGCGAGCACACCGTCGACCTCACGCCAGGATCGCTCATTGCTGAGGCCACCGGCACGACGCACCTCGAGCACTGCCACTCTGTTCACCATCAGGGCATCGGCCAACTCGCTCAACCGCTGGTCGCGTGCGGCTGGGCCACGGATGGTCAGCTGGAGGCGGTCGAGCTGCCAACGGCGACATGGATCGTTGGCGCACAGTGGCATCCGGAGGACACCGCCTCACGAAAGCCACAACAACAGGCCATCTACGACGAGTTGGTGCGTCGGGCCGCCGTCCGTGCGGCAGCTCAGGGCTGAGTCGTTCGGCTACCGTTTGAGGAGTAATGCGTTCCGGCGGGCCGGGCGCCATCGAGGGGGTTCCCATGTCAGGCCAACTGCCACCCACACGGAGCCATCGGTCGCGAACTGCTGTGATCGCATGCGCCATCGGTCTCGCGCTCATTTCCGGTTGTTCCAGTTCGGCCTCGAAGGGCACAGCGGCCACGGAGCCCACTGCCACTTCGACGTCGGACACGGTGGTTGCAGAAACCTCTACCACCGTCACGCCCGAGACAACTGTCGCTGCAACCACCACGGCGGCGCCCACCACAACGGAGGCACCGGCCCTCGCACCGCTGACCCTGCGTGGCGATGGCGTCGGCAGCTTCGACCTTGGGATGTCGTACACGGACGTGTCAGCCGGGCTGACGGCGCAGCTGGAGGCGACGACAGACGAAGCCCTTGAGTTCCCGATGACGACCGAGTACGGCGGCTACGTCACCACCGACGAGAGCCGCGGCTTCATCGCACCGTTCGGTCGCATCGCCTGTTGGTCAGACGGCGCGACCGGCGAGTTGTGTGCCGCTTTCGGTGGTGCCGACCCCGCCCTACTGACTTTCGTTGGTTGGACATATGGCGGCAGCACCCTGCGCACCACCTCTGGCGTGACTGGCGGCTCGTTGTGGAGCGAGTTCCCCACCATGATCACGCCCGGCCAGGGTGGTTGCTTCCTCAACAGCTCGGGCAGCATCGACGGCGTTCTCGTATCAGTCGTTTCGGCTGGTGCAACGTTTGGCAGCTACGACGATGCCGGCAATTTCGTGCCCGGCGACCCCAACCCTGCCGACGTCAGCGTCATTGGACTGGATGCCGGCGACTTCCCGTTCGACACCAACGCTGACTGCTGACCAGCTCAATTAGGCTGGCGGAGTGAATCCGTTGGTGTTGATTGTTGGTCGGCTGGCGACTGAGGCAAAGGGTGTTCGGGGCGAGCCGTTCGCCGCTGGGCGCCGCTACTTCGAGTCCGTCGCCCGTGCGGGGGGCATGCCGTTGATGCTGCCGCCCATCACGTCCCTGATCGACGAGATACCCGACCTGCTCCGTCAGGTCGATGCGGTCGTGCTGCACGGTGGCGGCGACGTGGACCCGCGCCGTTACGGCCAAGAGCCGTCAGCCGAACAGCTCTACGGCATCGTGGCCGAGCACGACGAGGTGGAGCTGGCCGTCGTCGCAGCAGCCCTGGAGTTGGAGGTGCCGATGCTCGCAATCTGTCGCGGCATGCAGGTCCTCAATGTCGCGATGGGCGGCACGCTGCAACAGGACATCGGCGGCGAGTCGCACTGGTTCGCTCACCACGAGGTATCGCTTGAGGCGGGGTCGCGCCTGGCGAAGGCCATCGGCAGCGAGACGGTGACCGCCGCCCATTGCGTGCACCACCAAGCCCTCGATCGCGTTGCGGACGGATTGGTGATAGTCGGTCACACCGCCGACGGCATCGTCCATGCCTGCGAGATCAACGGGAATGCGTGGGTGGTAGCCACCCAGTGGCACCCCGAGGACACCTCGGCTACCGACACCCAACAGCAGTCTCTCTTCACCGCGTTGATCGACGCCTGCTGACGCAGTCGCCAGCGGGGCGTCTACGGAGCGATGTCGATGAGGCGGCCGGGGAGGAAGCCGATCACCAAGGTGAAGGCAACCGACAGGCTGATGGCCACGCCGAGCATGGCCGGCACGTGGACGGGCTCGCGGGCGTCGTCGCCGGCTTCGGGCTCGATGACCCACATGCTCACCATGATGCGCAGGTACAGGAACGCCGCAATCACTGCCGACACCATGGCAATGATCGCGATCGCGTAGCTGTGGACATCAACCGCAGCGGTGATGACCCCGAACTTGGCGATGAAGCCACTGGTGAGGGGCACGCCGGCTTGCGCGAGCAGCAGCACCGTCATCCCCAACGCGAGGACCGGTTGGCTCCTGCCCAGCCCGCGGAACCCGGCCAGACCTGTGTTGGCGTCACCGGTGCGACCGACGGCACTGACGACGCCGAACGTACCCATCACCAGCACCGAATAAATCAACAGGTACAGCAGTACCGACGAGACACCGGTGGTTGCGAGGGTCGCGCCCGTGCCATGCGCGGCGGCCTCGACACCGACAAGGATGAAACCGGCGTGGCTGATGGATGAGAACGCCAGCATGCGCTTGACGTTGGTCTGAACTACGGCCATCACCGAGCCGCCCACCAAGGTCAGGACGGCGATCACCCACAGCGCCGGCCGGTAGTCGTCGCGCCAGTGCGGCAACGCCAACAGCAGCACTCGCAACATCGCACCGAAGGCTGCGGTCTTCCCCACTGACGCCATGAATGCGGTCACCGGCGTGGGCGAGCCTTCGTACACGTCGGGCGTCCAGAAGTGGAAGGGCACGGCAGCGACCTTGAACGACAGACCGACCAGCAGCAATGCAACACCGGCGAGCACGAGCGCGTCGTTCTGACGATCAACTTGGATGGTGGCGTCGAACGCAGACACAATCTTGTCGAAGTTGGTGCTTCCCGAGCCACCGTAGACCAGCGCGACGCCGTAGAGGAAGAACGCCGACGAGAAGCCGCCCAGTACGAAGTACTTGAGGCCAGCCTCTTGGCTCTCGATGCGTTTGCGATGGCTGGCCGCCATGACGTACAGCGCAATCGACAGGATCTCAAGTCCCAGGAACAGCACGATCAGGTCGTTGGCCGAACTCATCACGATGCCGCCGAGAGCTGCCAGCAGATAGAGCACGTAGAGCTCGGGGCCGTCGAGGCCCTCGCGACGCAGATAGTCGTCGCTGACCAGCGAGGCAAGGAACACGCCAACGCAGATGGTGATGGTCAGCCACACCGCGACTTTGTCGAGACTGAGCGCGTTGCCGACCAGCGTGACAGGACCTTTGTCGTCGATTCGATGCCACAGCAGCACACCGAACACACCGCCCGCGACAGCAATTGCAGCCGTACACACGGCGTAGCCATGTTTCGGCCACGGAGGCGTCAGCGCCCCGCCAACGAGCAGCAGCATTGCGCCAACGAGCAGGACAAGCAATGGGCTGAGCGCGAACCAGTCAACGTTCGGGCCTTGCAGTGTGCCGGCAGCGAGTAGCGCGCCCATCACCCTTCTCCGTCCTCAGTCGGTTCAGCGATCACCGGAATCGCCGGCTGCGGCGAACGCCAGTCGCTGTTCTCTTCGATGTGCGCGATCAGGTTGTTGACCGATGGCTCGATGCGGCTGAGCATCGGCTTCGGGAACACGCCGGTGAACACGATGATCGCTATGAAAGGCAGCAGCAAAGTCGCTTCCTTCCACTTCAGCTCGGGGAACGATTTGTTGTCCTCGTCGGGCTCCCCATGGAAGACACGCTGGTACGCCCACAGCAGGTAGAGAGCAGCGAAGATGACGCCGGTGGCCGCGACTGCAACCCACCAGCGAGCGGTGCCAAACGACCCGATCAGGATCATGAATTCGCCAACGAAACCGTTGAGGCCGGGCACGCCGATGCTGCTGAGCATGATGACCATGAAGGCGGCAGCAAAAACTGGGGCTGCCTTCTGCAAGCCCTTTAGCTTGGAAATCTCTCGAGTGTGACGACGTTCGTAGATCATGCCGACCATCAAGAACAACGCACCGGTGGACAGGCCATGGTTGACGTTCTGCATCACCGAGCCGGTGAGTGCGACGGTCGTGAAGGCGAACGTGCCCAGCACGATGAACCCAAGGTGCGCGACCGACGAGTACGCGACCAGTCGCTTGAGGTCGGTCTGCATTGTCGCCGCGACGGCGCCCCACAGAATGCCGATGACGGCCAACGTGAGAAACAGCGGCCGGGCCCAGACCGCAGCCTCGGGGAACAGGTAGACACCGAAGCGCAGCAGGCCGTAGGTGCCCATCTTCAACAGCACGCCCGCCAAGATGACCGAGCCGCCGGTGGGTGCCTGCGTATGTGCGTCGGGCAACCACGTGTGCAGCGGGAACAGCGGCACCTTGACGGCGAAGGCGATGGCAAACGCAAAGAACAGCCATCGGCCCGTGGACGCGGCGAACGTCGCGTTCTCGGCGATCTTGATGAGGTCGAAGGTGACCGAACCTCCAGGGCCAGCCTTGGCCAACACCGCAGTGGAGATGATGCCCACCAACATGAACGCCGAGCCGACCATGGTGAACAGGAAGAACTTCGTAGCCGCATAAATGCGGTCGTCGTAGCCCCAGCCGCCAATCAGGAAGTACATCGGTACCAGGACGATTTCGAAGAAGACGAAGAACAAGAACAGGTCGAGGCTGATGAACGAACCCATCACGCCAGCTTCCAGCAGCAGCATCCACGACAGATACCGCTTGTGGTCGTGGTGCGGATCGATGCCGATGATCACCAGCGGGAACAACACACCGGTGAGGGCGACGAGGAACAGCGAGATGCCGTCCACGCCGAGGTGCCACGAGATGCCCCACGGCTTGATCCACACGTGCTGCGAGACGAACTGGAAGTCGGCGTTGTTCGACTTGAACGCGAACAGCACCCAGAGAGCCATCGCGCCAGTGAGCACGCTGCTGATCATCGCGACGATCTTGACCAGGTCCGGCTGACGCTTGGAGATCATCGCCACCGCGGCAGCGCCAACGGCTGGCACCAGAATCAGCAGGGTGAGAATTGGGAAGTCGATCACAGGATTCCTCGCACGACGACGAACCAGACCAGCAACAGCACAACACCAGTGCCGATTGCGGCGGCATAGGTGCGCACGTTGCCGGTCTGCAGCGTGCGGACCTTGCCCGCAGTACCGCGAACCAATTCACCGGTTCCGTTGACGGCGCCATCGATCACGTTGGCATCAGCCCACGCCACGCCGTCAAAGGCTTGCCGGCCTGGCCCGCCCATGAAGTTGCTGACGGCGCGGTCGTAACCCCATGCGTCGGCCAGGATCTGCGGCTCGACCGCCTTCACCCGGTGCTTCGCATAGACCATGACGGCCAGCACGATTCCGACCAGACCGACGAGGATCGCAACGATTGCAAGCGGCAGCTTTGACGTATCGCTTTCGTTGACAACAACCACCGGCTCCAGCCATGTCACCAGTCGCTCGGACTTGTGGGAGAACGGCAGGTTGATGGCACCGCCGACGATCGACAGGAACGCAAGAACGACCAGCGGCGTCACCATCATCCACGGACTTTCGTGTGGTTCTAGGTCGTGTGGTTCTAGGTCCTGGGCGTGAACGTCGTTGGCATGAAGATCTCCATGGGCGCCGTGCTCCTCGTGAGCGTCGTTCCAACGGGCCTGACCGAAGAACACCATGATCACTTGACGGGTCATGTAGTAGGCGGTGAGCAACGCCGTCACCAGTCCGACGGCCCACAGAATTGGGCTCTTGTCGTAGGCGAACAGCAAGATGTCGTCCTTGCTCCAGAAGCCAGCAAACGGCGGCACACCAGCAATCGCCAGCCAGCCGATGATGAACGTGATGGCGGTGATGGGCATCAGCTTGCGCAGCGCGCCCATGCGCCGCATGTCCTGCTCGTGATGCATACCGTGAATCACCGAACCGGCACCCAGGAAGAGCAGCGCCTTGAAGAACGCGTGCGTGATCATGTGGAACAGCGCCGCTGTGTACGCACCGGAACCGACGGCCAAGAACATGTAGCCCAACTGGCTGACGGTGGAGTACGCCAACACCTTCTTGATGTCGTTCTGCGCAACCGCAATGGTGGCGGCGAACAGGGCCGTGGCGGCGCCGATGATGGCGATGATCCAGCCGGCGTAGTCGGACGCGATTTCCAGCACGGGGCTGATACGGCACATCAGGTAGACGCCGGCGGTCACCATTGTCGCCGCGTGGATGAGGGCCGAGACCGGGGTGGGGCCTTCCATCGCGTCGGGCAGCCACAGGTACAGCGGCAACTGGGCGCTCTTGCCGCAGGCGCCGATGAAGCAGAACAGCGCAATCGCGGTGGCGGTGCTGGTGGAAAGTACCGAGTGGTTGATGACCGAATAGTCCAGCGAGCCAACGGCCCAGAAAGCGAAGAACATCGCCATCATGAAGCCCCAGTCGCCCACGCGGTTGGTGACGAATGCCTTCTTGCCCGCAGTCGCCGCACTGTCCTTCTCATGCCAGAACGCAATGAGGAGGTAGCTGCAAGTACCCACGCCTTCCCAACCAAGGAAGGTGACCAGCATGTTCGAGCCGAGCACCAGCATCAGCATGCTGAAGGCGAAGAGGTTGAGGTACAGGAAGAACTTGCTGAACCGCGCATCGCCGTGCATGTAACCAACGGCGTAGAGGTGAATGAGAGTGCCGATTCCGGTGACGAAGAGGCACATCGTGATGCTCAGCGGGTCGGCCAGGAACGCCAGGTCGACTTTCAACCCGCCGACGGGAATCCATTGGAAGAGCGTGCGTACATGGCTGCGTTCCTCCGCCGTCTTGGACATCATGTCGGCAAACACGCCGGCAGTGACGAGGAACGAGGCGCCCACCATCGCGGTTGCGAAGTAGCCAGCCGTTGGATCGCCAAGTTTGCGACCGAACAAAAGAATGCACAGGAACCCTGCAAGGGGTAACGCGGGAATGAGCCAGACGAGGTCGAGCATCACATCAGCCCTTCAGCTCGGCCATGTCATCGGTTGTGGCATTGGGCTTACGACGCAGAATTGCGACCACAATGCCCAAACCCACCACCACTTCTGCAGCGGCAACGACCATCACAAAGAACACCGTGCTCTGGCCACCGATGTCGCCGAGCCGGCGAGCCAGCGCCACGAACGTGAGGTTGACGGCGTTGAGCATCAGCTCCACCGACATGAAGACCAGGATCGCGTTGCGGCGCAGCAGCACCCCGAGGGCGCCGATCACGAACAGCAGCGCGCCGACGAACAGGTAGGCATCGGGGCTCATGACGGGTCCTTCTCGGGCAGCGCCTGCAGCGTGGGCGCGAGGCTGTCCTGGCTGATGCTGCCGTCGGGCAGCAGGGCACCACGGGCGATCGAGTCGCCCGTCGCGAACACGCCGGGCCCGGGCAGCGGGAACGGGTGGTCGCCGGCGAAGCGGGCCCGCGACAGCTCCTTCTGGGTGGACTTGGCCACGACGTGCTCCTTGTGGGCGAGCACCATCGCGCCGAGCGCCGCGGTGATCAGCAGCGCGCTGGTCACCTCGAAGGCGAAGACGTACTTGGTGAACAGCAGCCGGGCGATGCCGACGACGTTGCCGTCGGCGTTGGCCTGCTCGAGCCCGGCGCTCTCGTCGCTGACCGCGCCACCGATGGTGGCGATCAGCAGGCCGGCGAAGCCCAGGCCCAGGACGAAGGCGGCCAGCCGCTGGCCCCGCAGGGTCTC